>NZ_JBPCEP010000006.1:0-296881 GCF_050971705.1 Niallia sp. M35 | reverse complement strand
ACTATATAGAAAGAAAATAGGAATTAAAACAGCATAATTCTTGGGGGACAGAGAAGCATTCCCCTGTATAGTAGCTTGTCGTTTCTTGTCCAATGCTGTCAAACATGTCAAAAAACCTCGAAATATTTCGTCTTTTATTAGTTGTATCTCTATTTCCACAGTGTTAACATTACTTTGTAAGCGTTTTCTATCATTGGTGCCTAACCATTAAATTATCTACTTTTTAAGGAGGAATTCGATGAACCAACAGACTGTGGTTTTAAAAGAAAAGGTTGGAAAGTTCCTAAGTGGTAAGAAAAAGTTATTTATTAATGGTGAATTTGTGGAGAGTCAAACACAAAAAACGTTCGACAGTTATAATCCAGCGACAGATGAGGTTTTAGCAAGTGTATATGAAGCTGGTCCAGAAGATATTGATTTAGCAGTGAAAGCGGCACGGAAAGCTTTCGACGAAGGACCTTGGTCAAAAATGAGTGCTTCTGAGCGCAGTCGTCTTATGTACATACTGGCCGATTTGATGGAGAAAAACAGTGCGGAGCTTGCCCAGTTAGAAACGTTAGATAATGGGAAACCGATTCGCGAAACAACTAATGCGGATATTCCATTAGCCATTGAGCATATGCGCTATTATGCGGGTTGGTGTACAAAAATTACAGGACAAACGATTCCAGTTAATGGTCCATACTTTAATTATACACGCCATGAAGCGGTAGGAGTAGTTGGGCAGATTATCCCTTGGAACTTCCCGCTGTTAATGGCAATGTGGAAGCTTGGAGCGGCCCTTGCAACCGGATGTACAGTGGTATTAAAACCAGCTGAGCAAACGCCGTTATCTGCGCTTTATTTAGCGGAATTAATCCAGGAAGCGGGTTTCCCGGAAGGCGTTGTAAATATTGTTCCTGGATTTGGGGAAACAGCTGGCCAGCCGCTAGTTGATCATCCTTTAGTAGATAAAATTGCCTTTACTGGTTCTACCGAAGTTGGAAAAATGATTATGGCGAATGCCTCTAAAACATTGAAAAGAGTTACATTGGAGCTTGGTGGGAAATCACCGAATATTATCCTGCCAGATGCAGATTTAACAAAAGCTATTCCAGGTGCTTTTAATGGTGTTATGTTTAACCAAGGACAGGTATGCTGTGCTGGGTCTCGTGTCTTTATTCAAAAGAAACATTTTGATAATGTCGTTGCCGATATGGCAGATCAAGCGAAAAAAATGAAGCAAGGTGCTGGCATCCATGCTGATACAGAAATTGGACCGCTAGTTTCCGCTGAACAGCAGCAACGAGTTCTTGGTTATATTGAAAGAGGGTTAAACGAAGGCGCGCAACTAGTCGCAGGTGGTTTTAATCCACGTGAGGAAGGATACTTTGTTTCCCCAACTGTTTTTGCCGATGTACGCGATGAGATGACAATTGCCAAGGAGGAAATTTTTGGACCTGTTATTTCGGCAATGCCATATGACGATTTAGATGAGCTGATCAATCGCGCAAATAACAGCGAATATGGTCTAGCAGCAGGCGTCTGGACGAGAGATATTGCCAATGCTCACTACATCGCCAGCAAACTCCGCGCTGGAACCGTTTGGGTCAACTGCTATAATACATTCGATGCAGCTTCCCCATTCGGCGGATACAAACAATCAGGCATTGGGCGCGAAATGGGCTCCTACGCCCTAAACAACTATACAGAAGTAAAGAGCGTATGGGTTTCTATGCAGTAAGGGAATCGAAGGGACAGTTCTTATTGCTTTTTGATTGCATGATATAGAAAGTAGTGGCTGACTCAAAAGTCGTTGAAGAACAACTTTTGAAGTCGGCTTCTTTTTGTTAATTTAGCAGGAGTAAAGGTTCCGGCCTCTGCTTTCACCAATGCTTCTAATGCTCCTATTTGATAAATGACTATATCATATTGGAAGAAAACTCCGTATAAATGTGTATTTCGTTTTCACGAAATGTAGGCAAAGGACATAGTAATAAAGAAGGAAGAAGGGAGGAAACATGTAATGAAGAACATTCTATTGATAGTCGCTCTAGCTCTGACCATTTTTGTTATTTACCTTATTACGATGCATCCAAATCCAACTAAAACTGTCTATATTCCTCCTACATCATCTTTGGAAGAAAGGGTATGTGAAGAAGTATCGGCACAATTTGGTGATTGCAAGCAAATTCTGTTGCTTGATGCGCAGTCCCGTATCGTTTTTGCGGAAAATAGTTCGGGGGTTGTTCCTGTGCTTACTAATAAAGAATTTACTGACTTTCAAAAAATTATTTATCCCATATTAGAATTTCAGGAGTTTCAAGAAGAGAAACAGGAGAGAGGATCCATTACCTGGCAGGCAAATAATAAGCTCGAAAAGGATTTATCCATTATTTATGGGTTTGCCGAAGATAATGCCAAAACAATCATTATTACTAGTGAGGGTAATGTCCAGCCAAATAAGTTTTTCCTTCAAGATAACCTCTGGGTATGGTATGCGACTTTCACGAAGGATAATGTTAAACTGCCAGTTGAAGTAGATATTTATGAATAAATGGAATCGTAGGGACATGCTTCCCTTAAAGAGTAAAGAAGCTTAGGAGCCTTCCTATGCTTTTTTTTTGGTTTATTTAGGGGATTTTCCCCGGGAGCTATGCTGTACTGAAGCTACCAGTAAAAGCAATTTCTCATCCATAGAAGTAATATCGCCAAGTAGAAAAACGCTTTATCAATGATGGCTGCTGGAAAATAAGAGGAGAGCGATAGAACCACCTCTGAGAACTAAAAGGAGCTTTGGTAGGAAAATGTCGAAAATGGTTGTCGAAAGTATTGATATACGTCAACTTTTGTCGATATGAATATTAAGAAGTAAAGTTATATGTTTTATGGCACTACTAAGAGTTATTTAAGGGAGATGAGGAAGAATGAAAAAAGGAAAAGACAGATCGATTAAAACAAAGTTTATTTTGTATTTTCTATTAATTGGTCTTATTCCAGTAATAATAGCCTCCAGCATTATTTATTATGTAAGTAGTAATAATGCGTTAAACAATGAAGAGGAATGGCTTGGTAATCAAACAGCCAATACAGTAGAAAACATGGAGGAATGGATTCAAAAACGATTGGATGAGCTTACGCTTATTTCGAAATCAGATACCATTATCAATGGAGATCTTGCAGCTCGGAGTAAACAAATTAATATTGTCAAAGAGCAAGATTCAACTTATGAATCAGTTGTAGTTATCGGAAAAAACGGGATGGTGGAAGCACATACAGACCCTAGTCTAGTTGGTAAATTAGACTTATCAAAAAGAGATTATTTTATCAAAGGGATAAAAGGAGAACAGAGTGTTTCGAATGTCCTTAAGTCCAATGCGACAGGAAATCGAGTTCTTGCAATAGCAACGCCGATCATAAATGCCAATAAAGAAGTAGTGGGAGTGGTATCTGCTACCGTTAACTTTGAAACCCTTATACAGGATTTTTTACAAAATGAAACTTCTCAAAATAAAAGCACATATCCTGTATTAGTTGATAGTAATAATATAGTTCAGTTTCATCCTAATGCTGACTTAATCGGTAAGACAATTGAGGAAGCTGGTTTTCCCAAAAATATAGGAACTATTTTCGAGAAGGGGAGAACAACAAGTGGAACTAAAGAGACAGAGCTGGATGGAGAAAAACAACTGGTTACTTATGCTCCCCTAAAAAGTGCAGGTTTAGGTATTTATTTATTTACTTCCTTGGATGATATATTAGAAATTACTAGTAGTATTAAGAACATTACGACCATTATACTTGCAGTATTTTCTGTGCTGATAATTGGTGTGGCAATTTGGATTGCAAACGGGATGACAAAACCAATCCGAAATATTGTTGCTCAGCTGCGTTTAGTTGCAGCAGGAGATCTTACAAGCAAGGATGTAGCTATCCAATCAAAGGATGAGATTGGTCAGTTAGCGGAAAATACGAATTCGATGAAACATAGCTTGAGGGAATTGATTAAACAGTTGAAGGAAAGCTCTGTACATACAGCAGAAACATCTGCGCAATTGGCTGTGAGTGCAGATCAATCCAATCAAACAAGTGTAGTAATAACGGAATCGATACAAGCTGTTGCTGAAGGAGCAGCCGATCAGGCGGAAATGGTGACTGAAAGCACAGAAGCGCTTGATGAAGTGGCACAAGGAGTACAGCAAATTGCAGAGGCTTCGGCGACTATTTCTGAAAAGGCCAGCTCAACATTGAATAAAGCCCAAACTGGTAAGGAATCTGTTGAAAAAAATATTACCCAGATGAATACAATTCAACAATCGGTTCAAAACTCAGATGAATTGACGAAATCACTTATTGTAAGATCACAGGATATTGTGAAAATATTGGAAGTTATTACTTCTATAGCTGATCAAACAAATCTGCTTGCGCTTAATGCGGCAATTGAAGCAGCAAGAGCTGGGGAGCACGGGAAAGGATTTGCAGTAGTTGCCGATGAAGTTCGGAAACTGGCAGAAGAATCACAGCGTTCTTCTCAAGAAATTGCTGGGATAGTAACGAAAATTCAAGGGGAGATTAAACAAACGAGCGAATCAATGAATGCAGTCATGGATGAAGTTCAAAGTGGTGTATTGATTGCTAATAACTCAAGAGAACTATTTAAGGAAATCCTAGAATTGACTTATGAAGTTTCTGATAATATTACCAATATGTCTGCCACTTCGGAAGAGATTTCAGCAGGAGCAGAAGAGGTATCTGCTTCCTTTAATCAAATCTCTACTATTACTAAAAACACGAAGTCAAGCACACAAGAAGTGGCCGCAGCCTCAGAAGAACAACTAGCAGGAATAGAGGAAATTTCCTCAGCTGCCCAAAGCCTCAAAAACTTAGCAGCTGAATTAGAAAAAACGATTACAAAATTTACAATATAGGAAAAAAAGGGACGGTTCATCCGTCCTTTTTTATACTCTTTATGAAGGATGCAGGAGAATTTCTCTTGCGGATTTTATGGATAAAATTTAAATTTTTTACAAATACTAACTTCGAACTTTTTCTGAAAACCATGGATTATATTCTCAGCATGTGTTGATTTCACTAAGATGTACACTAAATTTACTTTATCTATTAAAAAGGTGGCTGGGGAAAGATGTGAACAGGAAATCATTTGAAAAACTTTTATGGTCCATCGCTTTGCCTGGCTTTGGACAGCTGCTTAATAAGAAATATATAAAAGGAATTATTTTTATCTTACTTGAGTTAGTTGTGAACATACAAGCTAACTTTAATACAGCCATTATATTAAGTTTTCATGGACAAACTTCCGCGTCTTTAGAGGAAGTTAATCTAAAATGGCTTATGTTTTATCCGTGCCTTTATTTTTTTGCGATGTGGGATGCAGTAAGAGATGCTGATGAGAAAGGAGAAAATTCTCCTTTATTATTTCTTCCGTTTGTGTTTGCAGCTTATTTTGTAACAGTAGGATTAATCTATTCATCAGAGGTTTTCCTATTTGGGCATCTAATCGGCCCTATTTTTTTACCAATGCTTTTTGTGTTACCAGGTGTAATCATTGGATTGGTCATAAGGAAAGTAATATATATATTTACGAACTGAAACGCCATTTTTTAAATGGTGTTTTTCTAATATTCAAGTAAAGGAATGAGGAAAACAACGATTCTTTAAAAGCGCCTCAACTAAAATAAAGAAAAGTTCACAAAAAATTTCGGAATATATACAAACATATTACTTTCTAGCCAATCATAAGCTTTTAAGAAGTAAGGAAGGTTTACTAACTGCCATGATTGGAGGAATGAATGAGTATTTTACAATCAGGAACTCCCACCTACTTGAAGATAATCAGTAAGAGAAAAGGACTGCAAGAAATTATCGAAGGAGATAATCTTTATTCAAAGAACAAGTTTGGCAAAAAGATTGAAGCTGAGTAAGCCGACTATATCAGCATTGGTAGATGATGGTGGAAGAAGGCTGGATTATTGAAAAAGAAAGTAAAAAGGCGGCAACAAAAGGGGAGAAAACCTGTCCATTTATTGTTTGCCAAAGAATACAAATATACGATTGGCATAGATATTGGAGGAACGACGACTGAAATAGCGATTATGGATTTGGAAAATTTATTCTTCACCACAAAATAGACACACAAGAGGCGTTGAAGAGGAATTTTGTCCAATTGCTTGTTGATCAAGTAAATAGCATATTAGAGGAACAAAATAATAGTCATACAAAGGTGCTGTCTTTAACGATTGGTGCACCAGGAATGACGGATTCAGAAAATTTTATTTGCTCGCCGTTTACTCCATTTAGAGAGAGGAGTGAAGCAATATAATGCCAGACAATAGATCGCAAGTCTATGTAAACCATATATTAAAACCCATCTATGATTTTACGAAACAACATTACCTTCCTTATTTATTAGAAATTAACATCGCCCATGCTACTATGCTAGCCCACCAAAAAATCTTAACAAAAGAAGATACCCAAAAAATCATTAAAGCGAATCAAGCACTATTAGCAAAAGGTTATCCCCAACACTATAATCCTCTTTATGAAGACTTATTTTTTATGCTGGAAGAAGATTTGAAAAAGGAAATCGGCGAAGTGCTTGTTGGAAATATGCATATTGCCTTTAGTCGGAATGATATGGATGCAACCATGTATCGAATGGTATCTCGAGAAAAGCTTCTGCAGTTTCTTACCTTACTTGTAGAGTTAAAAAAGGTATTGTTACGTTTGGCGAAAGAACATGAACTAACGATTATGCCAGCCTATACACATAATCAGCAAGCACAGCCTACTACCTTAGCCCACTATTTGTTAGCTATCGATAGTAGTTTACAAAGGGACTTGGAACGTGGTTTCGCGCTTTTAAGAAGAATCAATGAGTCTCCAATGGGAGCTGCTGCTTTAGGGACTTCTGGTTTTCCAATTGATCGTTCATTTGTGGCGATCCAATTAGCTTTCGATAAACCAATGGAGAATTCCTATGATTCTATTAGTGCCGCTGATTATATGCTGGAAATAGCTAGTGTGATCAAAATTACTTTAAGTACCTTATCGCGTTTTACTCATGATCTCTTGTTTTTTACGACAAATGAAGTAGAAGCAATCAGATTAGATAAAAGCTTAGTGCAAACATCGAGCATCATGCCTCAAAAACGAAACCCTTCATCTTTAGAACATACGAAATCTCTCATTAGCCGGACAATTGGGGAAGTAAATGCTGCTTTTTTGATGTCCCACAACACACCTTTTGGGGACATCGTCGATATTGGGGATGATATCCAGCCTATTCTTATCAATGGCTTTTCTCATTCCTATCAAATTATCGAATTACTGACAGAAATTCTTAAAACGATGGAGGTAAATGTAGATAAACTCCTGACCCGTTGTTCAGAAGGCTTTTCCACCGTAACGGAATTAGCGGATGTACTGGTTAGGGAGTGCCAATTATCCTTCCGTGATGCCCATCAGATTGTCAGCATTTTGGTTCAGCGATTAGCTAGTACTGGGAAAAAAATAAAAGATGGTTCTGCTGAACTAGTCAAACAAATTTCTCAGGAGATATTAGGAACACATCTTCCTTTAACAGAAGAACAATATCAAACTGCGATTAATCCTTTTCATTTTGTTATGGTTCGCTCTGCTTTTGGAGGCCCTAACCCAAAAGAAACAGAGAGACAGCGAATAAGGTCCAGTCAAAAGCTTGCTGATTTTTCAAAAGAAGCAGCAATATATAGAAATAAATTTACTTCTTATAAGCAGCTGCTTCGCAATAATAACAAACTTGTTTAATAGGAGGGGTTCTATTGAAAAAGTTTTTAAGTGTATTTCTTTTTCTAGCCATAGCAATGATTATTGTTGGTTGTTCAAAGGGAAAGGATTCTGGCGGGGAAGCAGATGGTACGGTAACTATTGAATATTGGCAATATGCCTATAAGGCGAAAGTGGATTTAATGGATGAGCTTATTAAAGAGTTTGAAGATAAAAACCCAGGAATTAAAGTAAAGCAGACAACTTTTCCATATGAGCAATACAATGAGAAGGTTGCTACACTAGTTCCAGCTGGAAGAGGTCCCGATGTTATCAATTTATATTATGGCTGGCTGCCAAAATATATTGATTCAGGCTATTTACAGCCTCTTCCTGAGGATGCATTTCCAGTGGATAAAATCGAAAGTGAATACTTCTCCTTAGTAAATGCAGCAAAATTGGACGATAAATATTGGGCCATTCCGACTGCGGTTCGTACTCTTGCCCTGTTTTATAACAAAGATCTTTTTGAAAAAGCAGGCTTGGATCCAAATAGTCCGCCAAAAACATGGGATGAATTAGTAGATTATGCGAAAAAACTGACAGTAAGAGAAAACGGAAAGCTTGTAACAGAGGGGATGGCGTATGAAATTGGTGCACAGCTGAACAACTGGTTTTATGATGCTCTTGTCTATCAAGCTGGCGGTCAAGGGTTGAGTGAGGATCGTAAGCAAGTTCTTTGGGATGATACACCTGCTGGTTTAGAAGCATTTACGTATTTAGTGGAATTCGGATCCAAACATAAAGTTGGCGAAAGTGGTTTTTATACAGATGATGTAACAGCATTTAAGACAGGGAATGCGGCGATGAATATTGACGGTTCCTTCCGTTTAGGTACATTGGCGACAGATGCACCTGACTTAAATTATGGGGTTGCGCCACTGCCATCTTATAAAGAAAAGGCCACACAATCTTCGTTCTGGGCAAATGGCATTACAGCTAAAGTAGAAGGAGAGAAATTAGAAGCTTCTAAAAAATTCTTAGCGTTTTTAACAAGTGATGAAGTGATGGAACGCTGGATTGACGAGGTAGGAGAATTGCCAGCAAAAGAAGCGGTCGCAACACAAGATAAATATGTAAACGATCCATTATACGGACCATTCATCGAACAGCTTCCATATGCCAATGCACAATTCTATGTCGACGAAACAGCACAAAGACAATATGTTATTGATGCAGTGAATGAAGTGTTGCTAAATGGAGTTTCAATTGAAGATGCCTACAATGATTTCGCAGCTAAGTCACAAAAGCTCTACGATGATTATTGGAGTAACAAGTAAAGATACTGAAATAAAGAAAGGCGGTAATCGTCTTTCTTTATTCAGAAAGGAGGGTTTTCATGTCTGGGAAGAACCATTCTGCCGTCCCAAAAAAGAATGCTAGATTTACGTTAAAGCAACAAAAATATATCTTTGTATATACATGCTTGCTGATACCTCTTCTTTTTTTTATTTCGATTCGGTTTTTGCCAACACTTTATACATTCAACATCGGGTTTCGGGAATGGGATATTCTATCAGAGGATAAACCATTTGTAGGGATGGATAATTATGTAGCCCTTTTTAAAGATGAAGTCTTTCGTAAATCACTAATAAATACATTTATCTATGTCGTTTTTGGTGTAGTAGGACAGCTGATGTGTGGATTAGGAGTAGCGCTGCTTTTGCAAAGGATTAATAAATTTGTCGGGGTATTTCGCGCTATTTATTTCATTCCCTATGTGACAAGTATTGTTGCGGTAAGCTGGGTGTTTAAATGGATTCTAATGAACAACGGCGTTGTGAATGATATTCTCATGAAGTTTGGGTTGGAAGCCCAGCTTTTTCTTAAATCACCTGATCAAGCAATTTATATTATTATCTTAACGATGATCTGGCAAGGTCTCGGTTTTCAAATGATTATTTTCCTAGCGGGCCTTGAAAATATCCCGAAAATATTCTATGAAGCTGCGGAAATTGATGGGGCAGGCGGTTGGAAAAAATTTATTCATATTACCTTGCCTTTACTAAATCCAACCATTGTATTTTCCGCAGTCATTGGCAGTATTAGTTTCTTACAAACCTTTACCCAAGTGCAAAATATGACACAGGGTGGACCACTTCATTCTACTATATCTGTTGTTCTTTATATTTATGAATTAGCCTTCCAGCACTTTGATATGGGTCTCGCTTCTGCAGCAACAGTTATCTTATTTCTGATTATTTTAGTTATCACGATCATTCAAATGAAAGTTTTGACAAAGAAATTTGAATACTAGTTTTTTTTATGGGGGTGAGGAGTTGAAGAAAAGAAGGTATTTAAAAAAATCAATCGTCTATATTCTCTTGACCGTTGGGGCTATCTTTATGCTGTTCCCTTTTATTTGGATGGTATCCACATCCTTTAAGCCGCCGACGGAAGTATATGGACTGAAGCTGCTTGCCGACCACCCTACATTGGAGAATTATCGGAAGATTATGGTGGATACCCTATTTAGTAAATGGTTTTTAAATAGTTTTATCGTGGCAGTGATTACTACTTTAAGTGTTGCATTATTTGATACCCTTGTTGGTTATGTTATTGCTAAATTTTCCTTTGTTGGCAAGAGTATTATTTTCTTATTCATCTTAAGTTCCTTAATGATTCCTACCGAAATGCTGATTATTCCTTGGTATATCATGTCTACTGACTTAGGCTGGGTTGATACGTATTGGGGAATTATGTTTCCAGGCGTAATTTCTGCCTTTGGTATTTTTCTCATGAAACAATTTATGGAGTCTATTCCAGATGACTTACTCGATGCTGCAAGAATTGATGGCTTAAATGAATTTAAAATTTTCTTTAAAATCGCCATTCCACAAGTATATCCAGCATTAGCAGCGCTATGCATTTTCACATTTTTAGGAAACTGGAATGCCTATTTGTGGCCGTTAATTGTTATCGAGACAGAAGAAATGCGAACACTGCCAGTCGGCCTTGCCTTTTTCTCCGGTGAAAACCAAACTTACTGGGAAATCGTCATGGCAGGAGCTACCATCGCTGTTGTACCACTAATCATCGTCTTCTTAATCTTCCAACGCCATATTATTAAGGGGATAACGTTGACTGGGTTGAAGTAGGGGAAGTGAAAAAGAAGCTTTTCCAGTTAACCAAACTTGATTAAAGGCTGATCACAAGCATTAGAGGGAAGTAGTACAACTGTCCCTCTGCTGCCATTCCCATCTATACTTAGACAGATGGGAATTATTTATGATTATTGGTAGATGTTGATTAATGACCAGAACCCATTGCATCTACATGATGGACATGTTTGCTATTAATCCAGATGAATAACACAGAAACTAATACAAATCCAGCTCCAACAAGGAATGGTACAGATGGATTAAATATTTCTGCTAACTTTCCTGCTGTGTAAGGCGCAATGGCTCCACCTATAAAGCGCAAGAAGCTGTATGCTGCTGAAGCGGTAGATCGTTCTACAGGAGCAGCATTCATTACGGCAGTTGTAATAAGCGTATTGTTATTTCCTAATAAGGCACCAGCGAAAATAACTGCTGCGATGATAACCCATTGGGTTGTTGTCCAAATTCCCATAGCAACTAATACAACTGCAAACAAGGTTAACATGGCACACATTGATTTTACGGTTCCGAAACGTTCCTGCAATCTTGGTGCCATAAAAACAGAAGTGACAGCTAATAAAATACCCCAGCCCAAGAATACAAAGCCAAGTCCATGTTCGTCTAAGCCCATTACAAACGGTGCATAGGCTAACAACGTGAAAAATCCAAAATTATATAATGCTGCGGCAATCCCTAAAACAAGTAATGAGCGATGTTTTAATGCTCTAAACGGATCTGCCAAGGACGTTTTAGATTTAACTGTATTCGTTGTATTCATGGAAGTATTTTTTGGCATTAAAATGAAAATACCGAAAAAGGCAATAATCATTAAAACAGCTACCCCTAGGAAAGGACCTCTCCAGCTCATGGCTCCCAACCATCCGCCTAGTAGTGGACCGACAGAGATACCAAGTCCAATCGCTGCTTCATAAAGAATAATTGCTTTAGCAGTACCACTGTTTGAAAGAGATACAATTGCCGCTAATGCAGTTGCTACAAACAGGGCATTACCAAGCCCCCAACCTCCTCGAAGTCCGACAAGCGCCCAAATCCCATTTGATAGTCCGCCTAGGCAAGAAAAAATAGCAATGATAACAATTCCTAAAATAAGTGTCCACTTAATTCCAAGTCTGGAGGAAATCATCCCAGTTACCAGCATTGCTACAGCCATTACAGCATTATAGCTAGTGAAGAGTAACGTTACCTGGCTTTGGGAGGCATGAAGTTTCTCGGCAATAGCAGGAAGGATCGGATCAACGAGACCAAGCCCCATAAAGGCAATAATCCCCGCAAAAAATACAGCCCATACTGCTTTAGGCTGTTTTAATAAACTAGCTTCTGTTTTCGTATTTAAATTGTTTTTGGTTGAATCTGCTGATACAGATTGTGAAGATGACATTTCATTCTCCCCTTTATTTTTTTATTCCCTTTGTTTTTATAGACTAGATTAATTCTTTAAAAGAATTCCTTATAACATCACCGCGACTAATAATGCCTACTAAAACTCCATTTTTTTCAACGGGGACCTTTTTAATTTGCTTTTTACCTAACAGAGCTGCAATCTTTTCTAAATTTTCATCCCAAGACACTTTAATAACCCTTTTCTTCGCAATTTTCATTACGTTCAAATGTAAGAGACTTTGCAATCTATGTTCAAAATCTTCATCGTCCCCTTTAATAACAACAGTATAATAAATACTGTCGATAATATGATCATCATGTTTGCCAATGTATCGCAGTACATCTCCATCACTGATGAAACCGACAATCTCATTGCGGTCATTAACGATAGGAAGACCGCTAATTTTATACTGAATGAATTTTTCGATGACAGAACGGACGGTGTCGCCTTCTTTCACTTTATATACTTGGCTTACCATAATATCATGGGCTAGCATTTATCTGTCCCCCTTTTATTTTTTGGACAAGTAGTTGTATAAGGAAACTATATAATTGTATTATACAACTATATAACGAAACGTCAATTGTTTTTACGGAGATATGGATTCCCCTTCTTATTACAAATCTTTAATCAAGTATGCTATCATATTTTATAGAAATATTGGAAACGGTGAGGTAGTTAATCAATGGATGAACAATCGCTGGAAGAACTTGAAGTGGAATTATCTATACTGATACGACGGGTTACCCATACATCTTCTCATAAAAAAACTAGCAGCTTGGATCGGTCAGCTTATCTGTTGCTGCATGAAATAGTGACAGCAGGCCCTGCTGGTGTTAAAGCGCTTGCGATAGAATTTCAATTAGATGTTTCTACTGTAAGTCGACAGGCGGCTGCGTTGGAGCAAAAGGGCTATTTGCTGAGAATTCCTGATGAAACAGATGGAAGAGCTTATACTCTCCAGATAACTGAAACAGGATTAGAAGAATTTCAAAAGGAAAAAAAGTTTAGAAAAAGCAGGGTGGCGGAAGTGACCAAGGTTTGGACAGAAGAAGAGCGTGAGACTTTTGCTAAGTTATTAAAAAAATATAATCAGTCGGCGATGAATGTTCATCTATGATTGATTCAAAAAAGAGAATAGGTATTTGAAGAAGTGTTTGCTTATGAGGGAAGGTATTTTCACCTTCCCTCTTTTCTATTGGGAGAAAGTGTAATCGGAGGTTGTTTACGTTTTTTTCATGATTTTTAAAGGGAGACAGAGAAATGCTCCTTTCTTTTTTATTAATATTTTCATATAGTTTGAAAAGCAAAAGAAGGTTATTGCTGGGATTTAATGTTTGTTATTTCCTAGTTAAGACAGTGCTCTAATATATGGAGGAAGCACAATTAGAGATTAGTACGAGATTTGATGTTTGAAAATAATCAATTTTCTGATATAAAAGTACTATTTTGCAAAAATAAAAAGGGGAATTGACTATCAATTTAGAATATTAAGTTTCGTAATATTACATATTGTGTTCAGAGGGGGATTTTTGGTGGTAAAGAAGAAACTCAAAAAAACAGCATTGGCAGCAGTACTTGGAATTAGTACTCTCTCACTAGGGTTATATAGTCCTCCTGAGAAAGCTGCTGCAGAAGCAGCGTATAAAGAGGTTGTCTCCAGTTACGGAGGAGCTCCTATTGATTTAGGCATTGCCAATGATGAACGGATTATTGAAATGCTGAAAAAAGAGGGAAAGTTGGCAAAGCATGCAAGTACTGGTGAAACGGAAAAAGCTTTACAAAAGTATTTACAAGGCAAAGCAGAAGGAGCTAAAAAAGAAACAAAGGATAAATTGCCGAAAGCCTTATCTAAATTAGAAACAAAGGGAGAAAACGAAACATCTAATCATAGTCTCCAAAAGGGAAAAGGAAATAAATTAGGACAGGCAAAGAAAAATACAGTGGAATCTGTCAAAGAGGAAGCATATGAAGGGGAAGTTCGTGAAGATAAGGTTCTCGTTTTAGCGATAGATTTCCCAGATTATAAAAAAAGCTCGATTTCAAAAGATGAGACAGATATGTTCTATGAAGATTACACACATGAGCACTTCCAAAATATGATTTTTGGCGAAGATGGTTATGAAGGTCCGAACGGTGAAAATCTTGTCTCCATGAAACAATTTTATGAAGAGCAATCTGGTGGCAGTTATTCGGTAGAAGGGGAAGTTGCTGGCTGGTATACAGCTGATCATGAGGCCGCTTATTATGGAGGAAATTATCCTGGGGCAGATGATAGTGATGCGCGTCCTCGTGAATTAGTCTATGAAGCATTATCAAAAGCTGCACAAGATCCAAATGTAGACTTAAGTGAGTACGACGTATGGGATCGTGATGATTATGATGGCGATGGTGTATATAATGAGCCAGATGGAATTATCGATCATTTAATGGTTATCCATGCAGGGGTTGGTGAAGAAGCTGGTGGAGGAGCCCTAGGGGGAGATGCTATTTGGTCTCATCGTTGGAATTTAGGAAACCTAGTTGCAGTGCCAGGGGCTACATCTAATAGCGATCGTTTCGGTGGCTTACTTGGTGCATATGATTATACCATTGAACCAGAAGATGGTGCGGCAGGTGTTTTTGCGCATGAATACGGACATGATTTAGGTTTGCCAGATGAATATGATACGCAGTATACTGGCGGCGGTGAAGCTGTGGCTTACTGGTCTATCATGGCTAGTGGCAGCTGGGCCGGAGATGTTCCAGGAACGGAGCCGAGTGGATTTAGTGCATATGCCAAGGAATATTTGCAAGGCGCCCATGGGGGAAATTGGTTAAGCGGCACTACGTTAAATGCAAATGAAATTACAAGTAAAGGAACAGAACTACTGCTGGACGAAGCGGTAACAAAAGGAACAAATAATGACGCAGTGCGTATTAATCTTCCCGATAAAACAACAGATGTAAACACACCGGCAAGTGGGAAATATGAATACTTTAGTGGTAGTGGAAATAATATCGATCATTCTATGAAGACAGCAGTAGATTTGACTAATGCCACAAGTGCCGAGTTGACTTTTAAAACATGGTACGACATCGAGGCTGAATGGGATTATGCATCTATTAAGGTGAATGGTGAGACGATTAAAGGAAATATTACCACAACCGAAAATCCCAACGATCAAAATCCTGGAAATGGGATTACAGGCAGTACCAATGGTGAATGGGTGGATGGAGTCTTTGATTTAAGTGCATATGCTGGACAAAAGGTCGAAATTGAATTTAATTATTGGACCGACGTGGCAGTTGCTAATCCTGGTTTCTATGTAGATGATATCAAAGTAACAGCTAATGGAACGGAAGTATTAACAGATGGTGCAGAAGGGGATTCTTTCTTTGCTTTAGAAGGCTTTAAAAAGGATGAAGGAAAATTCTATTCAAAACATTATTATTTATTAGAATGGAGATCACAAAATGGAGTAGATGAGGGTCTCGCGCATATTCGCCGTGGGGCTAGTCTTATGAGTTATGATCCAGGTCTTGTTGTTTGGTATGTGGATGAGTCATATAGTGATAACTGGACGGGAGCGCATCCAGGAGACGGTTATTTAGGAGTAGTTGATGCAGACCAACATACAAACTACTGGAGTGATGGAACTGTAGGAGCAACCCGTTATCAGTTAAATGATGCTGCCTTTAGTTTAGCTAAATCTAATAAAATGTTTTTAGATTATGCTGCTATTAACGGCACTACATTAAAAGATAATTTTACAAAACGAACTCCACTATTTGATGATAGTGCTGACTACAGCAACCAAGGAAATCTAGAAGCAGGCCGCAATATTCCATTGACCGGCTTGAAAATTCGCATAGTTGGTGAAAGCAAAGACGGAACAGTAGGAAAAGTATTATTATATAAATAATAATAAATAGAAGAGGCTGTCTGAAAAGCCCCTAATATAAAGCAAGAGGAGAAAAAGGCACGTTTTTCTCCTCTTGCTTTTCTATTCTGTTCTGTTGATTTCTATCCGAAAGTAGCTGGTGGATGCCTGCTACTTTCAATAGGTTGTGGACCAATGCCACAATATCAAACTCGACATGAACCTTATCGAGCCCCTATGAATTAGGTAAATATGAATATATTGAAATTCCATTTATAAAGAATAAATGGAGAGCGTGGAATTAGCAGAATTAATTATAGAAAAAAGTAGCTGAGAAGAGAAAAAAACTCTTATTTAATGCCTATCACTCTGAAATTGCAGAACTGCAAAAAGACTATGAAGAATTATGGAAACAGTATTCAAGGCTATTAGACCACCTTGCAAAGTTGGTTGTACTTTTAGGATTTCGGGCCAATTTGGCCCCAAGTCAAATAAGGAATGAGCCACAGTGAAATGACGCAACATTCGCCGGGTTTGGGGAGCTCCTCAACAAGCTAATTTGAGGATTTTGCTACAAGGAAAATTTTTTAAAATGGGCAAGTGTGTGTACGCTTGCCCTGCTTGCCGATTAGCGAAAGAGGGATATTTACCCCTGCTTGGCTACAGATAACTTGCCAGTTTACGGGAAGTATTTCGGAATGATGTAGGGGACATTCCTTTTTTAGAAGTAAATTGCTTAATAAAATAGGTATCATACTCAAAGCCTGTCGAACGGGCAATTTCATTCAAACTCATGCCAGTATGGGTGAGTAATTCTTCTGCGACTTTTAATCGATAGGATAATAAATATGACATTGCAGTACAGTTACATCGTTTATGAAATAATTTATTGAGTGAAACACGGTTTAGGTGAGCACATTGTGTTAAATCATCGAGAGTAATTTTATTGGCGTAATTAGTGTGTATATATTCTAAAACCGTATCAACAGGAGACTGTCCATTTTCCGAATTTAAGCTTTCAATTAAGCTTAACATTTGAATAAGATTTTTTTTGATTCTGCAAACCCAGAGTGAATCGCTTTGAGCAAATACTTCTGTTCCAATAATAAAAAACCAATCTAATAATTTTGGAAATGCTTTTGTGGTAATAAAGGGTACGCCTGTATGTGTGCTGTCTCTTTGAAATAAAGATAATCCTGTGTGTATTTTTAGATTGGGCATAAAATAATCTTCTGTTTTTGAAATTGGAATTGTACTAAGAAAATCTGGGTCAAAGCTGAACGATTGTGCTGATACTTTCTCTCTTTCAAAAACTTGTATCTCATCAGTTTGTGACAAACAGATTATCCCAGGTGCAGAAATTGCAATAGGTAGATTATTCAGCATTCCTTTTATACTCCCACTGGTGACAAATACTATAGTAAATCGATTCTGGTATGGCAACTCTTTAAAATTTTCTATGGCAAAGAAATCTATATTAACGGTCCTTTTTTTATAGCGATCTATTTGTGGCATAATACTCTCCTTACAGATAGTATAGTTGAATGCTTCGTTTATTACATTGTACCAAAGAATCGCGAGATATAGAATATTGATGTAGCACAAGGGTAATATCATATTAACCAGCTTTTTACTATTAAAGTTATGTAAAATGATTTTAATTAACAAGGAGGAAAATAAATTATGGCAGTAAAGGTTGCAATTAACGGATTTGGACGCATTGGCCGACTTGCTTTCAGACAAATGTTCTCTGCAGAGGGTTATGAGGTAGTAGCAATTAATGACTTAACCAGTCCACAGATGTTGGCTCATTTATTAAAGTACGATTCTGCGCAGGGAAGATATGCTTTAGCTGATAAGGTGGAAGCGAAAGAAAGTTCTATTGTGGTAGCAGGCAAAGAAATTGAAATTTATGCTCAAAAGGATCCTAAAAATCTTCCTTGGAGTAAGCATGACGTAGATGTGGTTTTAGAATGTACAGGATTTTTTACATCAAAAGAAAAAGCATCAGCCCATATTGAAGCAGGAGCTAAAAAAGTTGTTATCTCCGCTCCAGCTGGAAATGATCTGCCCACAATTGTTTATGGAGTAAACGAAAATGTTTTGAACAAAAATGATACGGTTATTTCAGCTGCTTCATGCACAACAAATTGTTTGGCTCTGATGGTTGATGTACTTGATGAATTGGCTCCAATTGAAAAAGGATTCATGACAACAATTCATGCGTATACAGGTGATCAAATGACTCTTGACGGTCCTCATGCAAAGGGCGACCTACGAAGAGCTCGCGCAGCCGCTTTAAATATCGTACCAACTTCTTCTGGTGCTGCCAAAGCAATAGGACTGGTAATTCCAAAATTAGAGGGGAAATTAGACGGTGTATCTCAACGTGTGCCAGTACCAGCTGGTTCAGTGACAGAGTTAGTCGCTGTCGTCAATAAGACGGTAAAGAAAGATGATATAAATACTGCTATGAAAGCGGCATCTTCTGATTCATTTGGATATACAGAGGAACAGTTGGTATCCTCTGACATAATCGGTATAACATATGGTTCATTATTTGATGCAACACAGACAAAGGTTACTTCACTTCCTGATGGGAAGTCTTTAGTGAAAGTTGTGGCATGGTACGATAATGAAAATTCGTATACAAGCCAAATGGTTAGAACAATTAAATATTTTGCTGAACTATAGTCTGTTGCTTAATAAGGTATGGCACTAAGAACTTGTGAGAAGTCCTCAATATCTTTTGCCTTTTAATATACGCTGGATTCTGCATTGGGAAGTTGGATCACTGCGTATTAAAAGCAAATGGCATTTTTGAGCTAAATCAAAGCCGCCATAACTTAGTAAATTAAGAGGGTGTAATTAATGCCCCCTCTATTTGTATATATGCTTGCGGCTTTAGGACAGGAGGTTTTTATGTATTCAAAGTTGCTGTTTTATTTTGGGAAGGAACCGTTACCCAGCTGTAACGGTTTAGCCTAGATGAAGCTGCCATACTTTATAAATTCAAAATAAATATCAAAATGATGACCAGTCAGTGTGGTCATTTTTTATTCAACATCTTTCATGCAAAATTTGTGCAGGGATGTTTTTTGTACTTTTTGTTCATTGGCAGCATATGGGATATCCCCTCCCTTTTTTATTTTTCTTTAATTAACTGTACACGGCCTACTTGTCCATCTTCTAGGCGAACCTTAATTCCATGGGGATGGGAGGGAGACTTTGTTAATATATCTTTTACAATGCCTGCTGTTCGTTTCCCGGTTCTTTGATCTTGTTTTAGTACTATTTCAACAGGTGTGCCTGGTGTTATGTCTTTGCGATTCTGACCGTTCATTATACACCCATGCGTTTTCTTTGGTTATTTGGCTTTTTTGTTAACTGGCTTTTCATTTTTTGCATTTTTTGATTGCCACTCATACTTGCTTTTCCTCCTTGTCCTTGCTGTGCTTTATTTGCCAGCTGCTGCTTCATGGCTTCTTGTAAGCTAATTTTCTTTTTACCTTCTTGTTCCCTTGTCTGCTTATCGTTCATATCGCTCACGGATTTTTCCTCCATTATTATCGAAATAAAGTTCCTCCCTTATCATAACATCAATCGGGTGTCAGGCACCATAAAAAGACAGTAGCCAAAGGATGTTCACTTCAGAAGGACAATTTTTCTGCAAACATATTCTCTTCTTTTTCTGAATAGGTTGTAAGAGAACAGAAATGGATGGTGGTAACGATGGATCTGCCGGTTATTTTAGCTGGGCCATTGGTGCGCAGAGTGGAGGAAACATCAGCTTATCTTTGGATAGCTTTAAGTGGAAAATATCAATTGAACGCCAATCTATACGCGATTCACTTCAATCAAACGACAAAAGAGTTTGAATACCAGCCGTTTGACATTCAGTCGGATATACAAGTATGTCGATTAGGAAAAAACTTATATATTTATTTAATCAAACTTCAGCCTATCTCCCAAAATTTTCCCACCCAAACATTGTTAGGATACAATCTAGTATTTAAAAAAGGCGAAACAAGCTATGATTTAAGTGATTTTGGATTATTAGCAGCTGATAGTCCAGTCTCTATTTGTTATGGAAACTTACAATATCCCACTTTCTTCATACCAGCAACGGCTGAAAAAAACATCTTATATGGTTCTTGCCGTAAACTGCACGGAATTGGCAAGGATGCTCTTAGTCTCGGAGATGCCAAACTACAGGAGGAATACTTTCAGTTAGAAAAAAGGCCGAGTGCGCTCTTTTTGATAGGGGATCAAATTTATGCCGATGATGTTCCAGCGCCAGCTGCCCCCATTCTATTCGCATTAGGCAAGCTATTAATGGGCAAAGAAGAGCCTATAAAGGAATTGTGCGAGACAGAGGATGATAAAAATACTGCTTTTGATATTACCATCAGCCAGATAAATGGAAGACGAGAGATAATAAAGGAATACTGCCAATTTACTTCGCGAAAAGCGGATAATCACCTTCTGTCCATGGGCGAGTATGCAGCGATGTATATCTTAAGCTGGAATACAGAGATATGGGACATGGCAACCGGGGCTGGGTATTTAAAAGACTTCGATGACTATTTAGAAGATAACCAGATTCATATACAGATAGGGGCGGATCAGGCAAAAGAGTATGAAAGAAAAGTAAGCAGTCTAAAAAGAGCATACAGCCAGCAGCAAAAAGATATAACCTCATTCCAGCAATCTTTGCCAAAGGTACGCCGCTTGTTGGCGAATATTCCCACCTACATGATATTCGATGACCATGATGTAACAGATGATTGGAATATAACGAAAGAATGGCAGGAGAAAGTAGCTTGTTCTCCGCTTGGAAACCATGTTATCGCTAATGCACTAACAGCCTATTGGGCTTTTCAGGGATGGGGGAATAATCCAGCTGCTTTCCCAGCTTCCTTTTTTCGCAAAATAAGCAAGTATACCAAAAGACTAACCGTAAATACACAGACGTATACAGAGTGGCTGCATATGATGTTAACATTTCGTGCATGGAGTTTTGTTGCGCCAACCAATCCAAGAAGCCTTGTATTAGACACTCGGACAAAACGGGCCTATCCACAAGAACGAACCTATGTTGTGGGTAGTATGTTGAAACAGCGGACAAATGGCCCGAATTTAATCCGCAAAAAAGAATGGGATTATTTATCGGAACTCTTATTATCAAGTGGATGGCAGCAGCAAACACCGTTAGTCATTATCTCTGCTACCCCCTTATATGGCGTTCATTTGATTGAATCCTTTTTAAAAAATGTCATCATGCCCCTTACTGCGGTCCTTCCATCGCTACAAAAAAGCTTAGATTTAGAATGGTGGAAATTTAACGGCAGAGGATTCTCCTTTTTTCATCAACAAATAGCAGAATGGAACCCAAGTGAATGTCTTATTCTTTCTGGTGATGCTCATATGGCCTCTGCCATCGAAGTAGAAGTATATTTCCAGCAAGAACAAAAACGGATTCTACATCAATTTACAAGCAGCCCCATTAAAAATCAGTCTTTTGAAGGATTATCTGGTTTTACATTAAAAAGAATTCTCGAATTTAGACAAAGTCGTACGAAGGAAAAGAAAATATCCCGCTATTGCGGACATGATTATTTAATTCAAGAAAAGGAAGCAGATGTCCCTTTTCTGTGGAAAGAAATAATTGCCCATCAAGTATTGTCGAATGGTTCATTGATTGATACAAAGAATAATTTAGGCTGGCTAACTTTCGATAAAAATGGGTTTAATCATCGTTTTTTAAGAAAATAATCAAGTTATTGTATAAAGAGCACTTCTTTTTTACTTCCTTTTGCATATTGCTATTGTAAAAGAAGAAAGGAAAAAGAGCTCTTTTTTTTTAACTATTAGTCACTAGTCGATCTAAGATTTTTAAAGTTGCTATAGATTAGAAAATTCAGAAAAGTGCGGTTGCTAATTCCGAGTAAGTGTATTAGAATAATAGAAAATTAAACTCTTTACAAGATAAAGGGAAGGTTCAGGAGGTTAATCATTGATCGATTTAGTGCATCGTTTTGGCCCTCAAAATTATTATCATTATTCAGGAGTAATTAATACACTACCGAAGTTTTTGGAAGATAACCATTTACAATTTCCATTAGTAATTCATGGGGAAAAGTCGTGGCAGGCAGTTCAACCATATTGGCCCGAAACTGAATTTCAGCATCCCTATAAAAAAATTTTGTTTGCTGGTGAATGTAGCTATGAAGAAATAGACCGAATAGGGAGCGAAGTCATACACCATCAGCATGATGCCATAATAGGAGTTGGAGGAGGTAAGCTTTTAGATACGGTAAAGGCGGTAGCTAGTAAAGCAAAAATACCTTGTATCTTAATTCCTACATTGCCTTCCAACTGTGCTAGCTTTACTCCAATCAGCATTGTTTATTCTGCTGAAGGAGACCATCTTGGTACGATACGGCATAGTCAATCAAATTATATGGTAATGGTTGAACCAGAATTATTAGTAAATGCACCAATCGAGCATTTAACTTCTGGTATTGGTGATACCTTGGCTAAATGGTATGAAAGTAAAATTCGTTTTAATAAATTAACAAGTGAAGAAATATCCATTCTATTGGAACTGTCTCATACTGCTGCTAAGCAATGTCGAGATAATATTTTAAAATGGGGGGAAGCTGCTGTTCAAGCAGCTGAAGCTAAAAAGAGCAATGCAGATTTCTCCCGCATGATTGATACGATTTATGCAGTAGCCGGTCTTGTTGGTGGTTTAGGAGGGAAATTTGGGCAAAGCGTTGGCGCACATGCCTTTAATTACGGATATGTCAGTTTGGGGAAAAAGGGACATTTACATGGCAGTCTTGTTGCGTATGGAATATTATTCCAGTTGAGTTTAGAAGAAAATTATGAAGAAATAAAACAATTAGTTCCTTTATACAAAAAATTGAAGTTGCCAATATGCTGGAGAGATTTGCATTTATCCCCTGAGAAAGGGGACCTTGATAAAATGGCTGATCAAATCTTAAGACCATCCTCTAGAATTTATGCATTGCCAATGGAGCTAACCAAGCAAAGCGTAATAGATGGTCTGCAAAAATTAGAAGCATTTATTACGGAAAATGAGGTGGGGTTAAATGTATTTTGATTGCTCGGAACGTCTGGGAAAATTAAAGCCGAAATATTTAGTCGTTCAAAACAAACGGATAAAAGAACTCCAGCAATCAGCTAAGCAGGTAATTAATCTGGGAAGAGGAAATCCGGATCAGCCAACATTCCCCCGTATTGTGGAGTGTCTGCAAGAAGCCATCCATGATAAGAAAAACCATGGTTATCCACCATATGGAGGAAAACAAGTGTTTAAAGAAGCCATTGTGGCTTTTTACCGAAAGGAGTATGGAGCAAATCTTTCGCCTAATCAGGTGGCGATCATGAATGGTTCTACAATCGCCTTATCTGGGTTAGCACAATCCCTTTTAAACCCCGGGGATATCGCGTTAGTTCCTGATCCTGGTTTCTTTGGGTACCAAGCGGCCGTTGAGTTGGCAGGTGGAGAACCGTTTTTCGTGCCGATTAGCGAGAAAAATAATTTTTTAGTTGATTATTCAAGCATCCCGGAGGAAGTCAGTCAAAGAGCGAAGATTCTATTTTTAAATTATCCAAATAATCCCACAGGGGCAAATGCCACAAGGAAATTTTTCGAAGAAACGATTACATATGCCAATAAATACGGAATTGCAGTCATTCATGATTTTGCTTATGCAGATATCTACTATACGGATGAAAAGCCAATCAGTTTTTTATCTATTCCTGGAGCAGTTGAAGTAGGAGTGGAAATTTACACCTTTTCCAAAACGTTTAATATGGCTGGTTGGCGGAGTGGATTTACGGTCGGGAATGAATCGCTTATTAAACATCTAAGCGCCTATTTACAAAATGCCGTTGGCGGTGTTTTTGGTGGAATACAGGATGCATCTGTGTTTGCTCTATTACATCAGCAGGCCGAACGTAATGCTTTAAGAGAGTTATATCATGAGCGGCAATTGTTAGTTGAATCTTTTTTAAAAACACTAGATTGGGAGTATGTTGCCCCACAAGGTACATTCTTCCTTTGGGCTAAAGTCCCGTTACCAATAAATTCGATTGAATTTGCCGACCAATTACTAGAGGAGGCATTGGTAGCCGTGGTTCCGGGCAGTATATATGGCAAAAACGGAGAGGGATGGATTCGCATTAGTTTGGTGACCTCTTTGGAACAATTGAAAGAATCATTTGAGCGAATAAAGAGATTTTTACTAAGGAAGCGGGGGTATTAAAATGAAGAACTTTCTAAAGCTTAATGCACTTCTTATTTTTGTTATTTCTATAAATCTATTAGCTGCTTGTAGTAATTCTACTAATTCTCAAGAAGAATCAACGAAAACTGCTAGTAAAAGCGAAACTTCAGATGAAAAAGTTATTCGCGTTGGCGCAACTGGTCAAAGTTTTCCAAACTCTTATCAAGAGGATGGAAAATTAATCGGATTTGATGTAGAAGTACTTGAAACGATTGCAAACAATTTAGGGTATAAAGTGCAATGGACACTGGCAGGCTTTGAAGGGTTAGTAGGGCAGCTTGGAGTTGGAAAACTGGATACGATTGCTAATGCCTTTGAATATACAGAGGAAAGGGCAGAACAATATAATTACTCGACAACTTATTCTTATACAAGTACAGGGATTGCTGTTCTTAAAGATAGTCCTTATGATTCTGTAAAAGATTTAAATGGACAAACAGTTGCTGGTGTATTGGGCTCAAATAAAATTAATGTACTAGAAGATTATGTGAAGAAAAACGGATTAGATATTGAAGTCAGACAATATGAAACAAGAGATGGTCCACAATCAGATACAATTAAGGGTGCTGTAGCAGGTTATGTCCAAGGAAAGCCAATTTTGCAAGCAACAATAAATAAATCGAAATTACCACTGAAAATATTAGAAGATGACTTAAAGAAATCAGAAATTGGTTTCCCGTTTGCAAAAACAGAACAGGGGGATGCATTAAGAAAAGTGTTTAATGCAGAAATAGAAAAGCTGAGAGCGGATGGAACACTAGCTGAAATCTCAGAAAAATATTATGCAGATGATATTACCTCTGAGGATTAACGAGAAGTTTAATTGATTAAGTAGAAGGAAAAGAATTTCTATTAAATAGTGTATAGGCTTCTTCGTGTAGAAGGAGCCTAATTACATTTTGCCGTTTTAAATTGCGAGTTTAGAACGTCTTTTTTTGCTCAATTATAAATGCCTGCAACACTAAAAAATATAATCTAATAAATGCAATCAAATGAAAATTATAAATAATTGAAAAAAAGTGTGGGATTAACCACTTGGAATATGTTAGAATAGTCAATAATTCGGATTAGTTTTGTTGGAATTAATTATTTGATAATTTAAATAATATTGGTACTAGGAGAGGATAGGAAATGGGTTCACATGTAGTAGCTTTAAAAATGCTGCAGAACAATTTTAGTACAGAAGAAATGCGTTCTGTGTGGGATGATGAAAATAGATTACAGAAGATTTTGGATGTAGAAGCAGCATTAGCATTAGCAGAAAGTGAGTTAGGAATCATTCCAAAGGAAGCTGGAAGAGCTATAAAGGACGCTGCAAAGATAGAAAATTTTGATATTGAAGAAATTGCAAAGGAGTCTGCTAAACTAAAACATTCCTTAATGGCTACAGTTAACCATTTGCAGAAACTATCAGGCGATTATGGAGAATATGTTCATTATGGTGTAACAACACAGGATGTAACGGATACAGCGATGATTCTTCAATTGAAGGAAGCAGATGAAATCATAAGAAGAGATACAAAAAAAGTAGCAGAGCTTCTAATTGGCTTAGCATCTAAGTATAAGAAAACGCCGATGCCAGCAAGAACACACGGAATGCAAGGACTGCCAACCACATTTGGCTTTAAGCTCGCAGTCGTTTTGAGTGAGTTTGAACGTCATCTAGATAGATTAAAGAGCGTCCAGTCGCGTATTTTCACAGGTGTTCTTGCTGGTGGTGTTGGTACATACGCCGCTTTAGGAAGTATAGGACCAAAAATTGAAGAACGGGCATTAGAAATTTTAGAACTTAATGCGCCAAAGATTTGCTGGCATTCTTCACGTGACCGAATTTCGGAGTATGGCTCAGCGCTAGGGCTAATAAGTGGTTCATTAGGAAAGCTGGGAAATGAATTCTATAACTTAATGCGGACAGAAATCGACGAAGTGGAAGAGCCGTTTTCAGCAGGAAATGTGGGCTCAACTACGATGCCGCATAAACGTAATCCAGCTATTTTTGAAGGAATTGCCAGTCTAACAAAACCTATCTTACATAGTGTTGCCCTATTGCATGAATCATTAGTGATGGAACATGAAAGGGATGCGATGAGCTGGAGAAGTGAATGGATAGCTTTACCAGAAATTTGTTTATATTTATCCTCTCAATTGAAAAGTATGATAACCGTTCTTGAGGGGCTTGTAGTGAAGCCTGAGAACATGCTGAAAAACTTGGAACGATTAGGTGGACTGATTTTATCAGAACGTGTCATGTTTGCTTTATCAGAAAAAATAGGTAAACAAACTGCCCATCATCTTATATATGAAATCGCAATGGAATCAGCTGAACAAAAAATTCCATTTAAAAAATTACTTGGTCAGAATGAAAAGGTGGCTGCTGTATTGACAGAAGACCAAATTAATCAGCTATTAGATCCTAGTCAATATATTGGCTTAGCCAGTGAGAAGGTAGATGAAGTAATTGCTTCGATTAGAAATGGAGGGCTTTTAAGTGAGTAATTTATCTTTTCATCAAGCAACATCCAAAGATATTCCCGAATTACTTGATCTATCTCTAAGAGGATATGCCTCTATTCGAGAGTTGGGAATTCACTTTGCTGCTGCAACAGCAGATGTAGAATTGGTAGAAAAGAATATCAAGGAAAATATATGCTTCTATTTACGAGATGAAGGCAAAATGGTTGCAACTGCTTCTGTTCGCATGCCATGGAGCGGTCATCCTGGTCCGTTTGAAATTCCCCATATTTGGTGGGTTGCAGTTGCACCAGAAGAAAAAAGAAAAGGATATGCAAGCAAAATCCTTCATTATGTGGAGGAGAGTTTTTTAAGAGATACTCTTCATTGTCCATCTGTATCGCTTGGCACGGCGAAAGAGCATCCTTGGCTTAGAGAAATGTATGAAAAACGAGGATACAAAAAGGTTGGAGAGACGGATTTAGGGAAAGGGCATATTACAATCTATTTAGAAAAATTACTTTTAGCAAAATCATATAAGAAAAGGTAGGAATTGATAATGTTTAAGAAAATAACTGTAATCATGAGTATAGCATTTTTACTATTATTATCTGCTTGCAGCGGAACAGATAATAAAACTGAAAATGGGGAATCTTCGAAGGAGCAAAAAACACTTCGTGTAGGTTCAACCGCACAAAGTTATCCAAATGGATATGAGGAAAATGGTAAATTAGTAGGTTTTGATATAGAAGTATTAGAGAAAATCGCTGAAAACTTAGGCTATCAAGTGGAGTGGGTTAGATCAGACTTCGCTGGTTTAATGGGACAATTAGAAACAAAAAAAATTGATACAGTGGCAAACTTTGTTGCAGTTACAGATGAAAGAAGAGAAAAGTATCAGTTTTCAGAGCCATATGCGTATGCAGGTGCTACCATTGTTACAAATAAAGACAATGCATATGATAGTTTAGATGATTTAAAGGGCAAAACAGTATCCGGAGTATTAGGATCGAACAATGTGAAGAACTTAGAAAATTTTGATCCTGACATCATCCCTAAAACATATGAGAACCGAGATGGTGCAATGAATGATGCGATTAATAAACGTGTTGATGGTTATGTTAACTCTAAATCTTCTTTAATCGCAGAAATTGAAAAAGGGAATTTGCCATTGAAGTTTGTAGGAGAGCCGTTTGTGTATGAAGATGTTGCTTTTCCGTTCCTTAAAAATAAAGATGGAGAAGCTTTGGCAGAAGCATTTAATGCGGAAATAAAAAAATTACGTGAGGATGGTACCTTAACAGAAATATCGAAGAAATATTTTGCAGACGAGGATATCACCGTTAAGGAATAGTTTGGAGGTCCAGTATGAATCTTAATTTAGATTTTCCATATTTAGTTGATATATTACCAGAACTGTTGGAATTCATACCGCTTACTTTATTTCTTGCTGTTCTATCCATGGTTTTTGCGATCATTGGCGGATTGATTTTAGCTGTGATATCCAGATCGAATATTCCTGTATTAAAGCAGCTTGCTGCTGTATATATTTCGTTCTTTCGTGCCATTCCCACATTGGTTCAATTATTTTTAATTTACTATGGGCTGCCACAAATTTTTCCAGCTCTAAGTGCGATGACTGCTATAACAGCAGCAATCTTAGGGCTTAGTTTAAAACAAGCAGCGTTTTTGGCAGAAATATTTCGTGCTGCATTGAATTCAGTTGACAAGGGACAGGTGGAAGCTTGTTTATCAGTTGGTATGACAAAAGTGCAAGCCTTCCGGAGAATTGTTTTACCTCAAGCGACACGAAATGCTATTCCTGCAACAAGTAATATTTTTATTGGTTTAATTAAAGAAACCTCTTTAGCGTTTACTTTAGGAGTAGTGGAGCTTTTCGCGCAAGGGAAAATAATTGCTGCTAGTTCTCTTAAATTTTTTGAAACCTATTTGGCTTTAGCGCTGCTTTATTGGGTGTTAATTATTCTTGTTACCTTCGTTCAGCGGGCTATTGAAAAAAGAATGGAAAAACCGTATTTATCATAAAGGAGTAGTAGGATGATAGCTGTTACAAATCTAAAAAAGAGGTTTGGAGAGAACATAGTATTAGATGGTGTTAATTTACAAGTTAATCGTGGAGAAGTGTTGGCTATTATCGGCCCGTCTGGATCTGGAAAGTCAACATTGCTCCGGTGTCTGAATTTATTAGAGATGCCTGATGAAGGGACTATTCATATAGGCGAGACAAATGTAAATGTACAAAAAATGGGGCGGAAAGATATTCATCAACTTCGCCAAGAAACAGCGATGGTGTTTCAAAACTATAACCTTTTTAAGAATAAAACCGCCTTGCAAAACGTTACGGAATCTTTGATTGTTGCCAAGAAAATGAATAAACAAGATGCGGAGAAATTAGGGAAAGAACTTTTAGTGAAGGTAGGGCTTGAGGATAAGTTTCATCAATACCCTGCCACATTATCAGGCGGGCAGCAACAACGCGTGGGTATTGCTAGAGCACTCGCTGTTAAGCCGTATGCCATTTTATTTGATGAACCAACTTCAGCCCTTGATCCAGAATGGGTTTCAGAAGTGCTGCAGGTTATAAAAGATATTGCACAACAAAATACAACCATGATTATTGTGACCCATGAAATGAAATTTGCGGAAGAAGTGGCTGATAGAGTGATTTTTATGGCAGATGGAAATATCATTGAAGAGAATGAGCCGAAAGAATTATTTCATCATCCACAAAATATAAGAACAAAACAATTTTTAAAAACTTTAGAAAGAGATGAATAATAAATCATGAACATGTCTCCTGAACTATTAAACGATTTAATTGTCAAACGAAGATATTTGCATGAGCATCCAGAGCTAGCTTTTGAAGAATTTCATACAACGGAATTGATCAAAAAATGGTTAACAGAACAGGGTATTGCCATTGTTGAACTTGGTCTAGAAACAGGAGTTGTTGCGGAAATAAAGGGAGCGTTTGCGGGACCAACCATTGCTATTCGGGCAGATATTGATGCCTTGCCGATAATAGAAGAAACAGATGTTGCATTTAAATCAAAAAATGAAGGGAAAATGCATGCCTGTGGTCATGATTTCCATACAACTGCTATTTTAGGAGCAGCGATTCTAATCAATAGTCAAAAGGACAAATTACATGGAAATGTAAGATTTATTTTTCAGGCTGCCGAGGAAATTGCTCAAGGTGCAAAGAAATTTGTAGAAAAAGGAGCAATAGAAGGAGTAGAAGCTATTTTTGGAATGCATAACAAACCTGATTTGCCAGTAGGAACGATAGGGGTAAAATCAGGTGGACTTATGGCAAGTGTAGATAAATTTAGTTTAAGATTTATCGGTGTCGGAGGTCATGCTGGTATACCACATCGTGCTATTGATCCGATTGTTATGGCTAGTCAATACGTAACAGCAGTTCAGTCAATTGTGGCAAGAAGAATGGATTTGTTTGATAATGTAGTAGTCAGTATCACAAGCATCCATGGAGGAAATACATGGAATGTCATTCCAGATGAAGTCAAACTAGAAGGTACTGTTCGAACATTTCAGCCTAAAGCTCGTGAGGCAGTTCCGACAATAATGAAAAAGCTAGCGGAGTCTATTGCAGAAGGAAATGGTGGTTCGGTTGAATTTGTTTGGGATGATTATCTTCCCGTGGTAAACAATCATCAAGATTATGAAGATATTGTCCGAGCCACAGTTTTGGATGCAGGGTATAATGTCGTCGATGCTGTGCCAAGTGCCGGTGGGGAGGATTTTGCGTTTTATCAAAACTATATTCCTGGATTTTTCGTATGGATGGGAGTGGATGGACCCCAAGAATGGCATCACCCAAAGTTTGATTTAAAGGAAGATGCTATTAAAGTGGCCGCTGAATTTTTTGCTAAGCTCGCGGAGAACATTTTGAAAAATGACTGATTTAACAAAAGCAATAGTCGACTTGATTCAATCCTCCCCGTCTTATCAGGAGCTTACTAATGAGACAAAAGAGAATTTGGAAAAGGGAGTATTCGATTATTTTCTGTCGTGTTTTGCTAGTGTGAGGTTTGACATGAATTTTTCCACTGTTTTACATACTGCTATTTATCCTACTGAAGAGGGAGCAGCAATAGTAGGCACTGATTTAAAGGTTCACCCATTTGATGCTTGTTTAATTAATGGGTATTCTGCACATGCATTAGATTTAGATGATGTTCATTCTGAGATTAGAGGACATCCGTCTGCGATTATTTTGAGCTTATTACATGCCCTAATAGAAAAGAAGCGTGATAGAGACCGCTTCTATGAAGCCTATTTAATAGGAATAGAGACGATGAAGTGCTTTGCACAACTATTAGGTGCACAACATTATGAAAAAGGGTTCCATACAACTGCAACTGCGGGAATTTACGGAGCAGTTGCAGCTGGAGCCCATTATTTACATTTCGACACAGAGAAATTCTCGCAAGCTATTAATTTATGCGTATCTAAATTAAGTGGTTCCCGAAGTCAATTTGGAACAATGGTTAAACCGCTGCATGCTGGTCTAACAGCCCAAAGTGCTTGGCAGATTCTTCATTTTGTTGATAAGGGAATTGTCGGAAGTGCTAATACCATTCAAGCTAAAAATGGTGTACTTTCTATGTATGTGGAGCAAAGCGGAAATCCATTCGAGGTTTTTGAAAAGTGGGGAGAACCTTGGACAATAGATAAACCAGGATTATGGTTCAAATTATATCCATGTTGTTCTGCAAATGCCCATGCCATTGAGGCCATTCAGAATATACAGGCACAAAGAAATTTTACTGTTGAAGAGGTTACTTCTGTCGATTTGTACTTCCCTCCCAATGGTGATGCTGCATTAGTTTACACTTCCCCAACGAATGGAGAACAGGGTCGTTTTAGTGTAGAATACTGTGCTGCTTTATTATTAAAGGGTGAAGCATTATCTATTGAAAATTTTTCTGTCAATCAAATTGCCGATGAAATTCAAGCAGGAATAAAAAAAATTCATCGAAAGTATGATCCCGCAATTCCAGTAAAAGAAATTAGTTATCCAAAAGGTAGATATTGTATAGCTAAAGTTATGTTAAAAGATGGTCAACAGTTGGTCTCTAGAGTAGATGCGCCGACAGGTTCACCAGGTAAGCCACTTAAAATGCAGGATTTAGCTAGTAAAGCGAACACATTATTAGGCGAACAAGCCAATACACTAAACAAGTACTTTGCTGCAGGAATAGAAGGCTGGTAACAGAGGGACGGTTTTTGTGAGGTCATTTGACCTACAAGAACCGTCTTTTTATTTAGGAGAGACTCCTTAATACTCCGTTACTATTTTTGCTTTGGAAAGCCTAACATTACTAAACGCGATTCCTCCTAATATTAGGGCAACACCGATCCATTGCAGCATGCCAACTTGTTCTCTTAAAACGAGTGCTGACATAGAGACAGCTACTGGAAGCTCAGAAGCTGTTAAGATAGTGCCAAGTCCTGGTCCAATTTGTGGCATTCCAATAGAATAGAGCAGAGGCGGAAGAACTGCACCGAAAACTCCAAGCAGCAATCCATATGGTGCTACCCCTATTAATGTGGAGAAATCCATTAAATAAACCGGTGGAAATACTAGAAAAACAACGAATAATCCACCTAAGGAAAGAAGCCCGCTCTTTAGGAGAGGAGCGGTGTTCTTTCCAACAGATCCGCTAAGAAAAATAAAAGTAGCAAAGGTGAAGGCAGAAAGTAATCCCCAACCGGCACCTTGCCAGGAAATATCCATGCCCCCTTCTAAAGAAATGCCTCCAGCGAGGACAGAGCCGAATAGAAGAATAATAATCGAGATGACCTTCTCCTTTGTAGGCTTTTTCTTATAAATAACCATTTCGAAAAGCGTGCCAATCCAAACAAATTGAAACAGTAAAATAATTGCAAGAGAAGCATTTATTGTTTGTAAGGATTGATAATAGAAAATTCCTGTCATCCCAAACGGGATACCAGATAATAAGAGTTTAATAGCTTGCATGCGCGTTACTTTATATTTCTTTGTAAATAATACAAGAATCCATGTAATGGCAGTACCAAATAAATATTGTGCTCCTGTTACTTCAGCTGCCGAAAATCCAGCAGCATAGGCAAGTTTAACAAATGTAGACAAAATTCCATAACAGCAGCCACCTAAAAAAACGATTAAAGCATAATTCCATTTTGCCAAAATAAATTTCCTCCTTTTCAACATAAAAAGCCACACAATTGTCAAAAGACAATCGTGTGGCGAAAATAGAGTTTCCTCTAGAAAAATCCACGTCCTACACAAGGTTTTATTATTACATTCCTCATATATTATAAGAACAAGCCTGCTCGTTGTCAAAGGGAAAGAGAGGGTAAGTTCTAGTGAGGACATCAAACAAAGGATAAAAACAAGAGTTAGAAACCTGTTAAGAAAAATATAAATTAAATTTTTTTAGCTAAAAAGGGAAGCGGAAGAACTTCTCTTGCTGCCTTTATGAAATATATGTGAATTAGTGAACAAATGAGATTTTTTTCTATCTATGTGGAGTACAATAAGGGGAGAAAAGAAATGGAGGAGTGAATGGAAATGTCTTCTGATTATCAAGCGTTTTTCGGTGTTGATGGAATTGTAAATGACTTTCATGTAAATCGGGTCCATAATACTAATTTCTATGGAGTAGGAGGAGATTATTCAAATGGAGTACATCTGCAAGTGCAGCTAAGTCCCAATCAATATTCAAATCTATTAAAATACGGATACTCAGGTAAAAAGCACAATGTCTATTTCGCAGTAAGATCGAATAATCATGCCCATCTCTATGCGGCTTCTACAGAAGATATTAACAAACTTTTAGAAGTGATCAGTAATTAAGGTATGCAGAAGGACGGTTTTAGTGAGATCATCCGACTCACAAGAACCGTCCTTTTATATACCAATCTGATATATCTTCCTTGGTCTTCCTCTTGTAAGAGGAACTTCTTCGCCGATTATTTTGGCTAGTCCTTGTTCTTCTAAATTTGTCAGTATTCTTCTAGCATTTCTTGGTGTCATATTGAGCCATTCAGCTACATCGGAAGCAGTTATTGCATGTTTGCCAATGTTTTTTTTGATTACGATCATTTTATTATTTGTGCTAATAGCGATATCTATTATTTTTTGAACCGAGTCTTTTGGGTCCAGAATAGCTTTTGCTTTCAAGATTGCCATGCCTCTATCTATGCTTTTTTCGAGCATACTATAGTAAATAATGAGCAAACTGAATTTCCGTAATAATGAAGTGTGGAAGGTTTATGTAAGATAGTCTTACCGTGTTTTTAATATGTGTTATTGACTTTGATAATTGGTCTCTCTATACTTTGATTAAAAGAATAATTAAGGGAATATTCTGATTTAATAAAAGGAGTCGAAAAATGTAAGATACCATTATACGTTTGCTGCGACTGATGATTCCTTTATCACACGTAAGCTCCAGTCAAAATTGAATCCTTCGATTTACGAATTTAGAAGTCACACTCCATCATAATGAAGGTAATCCCTTAGGAATAGAAATTTATAAGAATCGTCCGATGTTTTACAGCTTAGGTAATTTTATTTTTCAAAATGACACTGTACCAAATTTGCCAATAGACTTTTAGGAAAAAGATCAATTAAGTCATACGGATATGTCGCATCCAGTGGAATTAGGAAAGAGGTTTGCCGATTCTCTCCAATAATCAGGACATATTGTAAAGACTTGCTAAACTTTCTGAGCTATATGGTATGAAAATCACTCTAGAAGGAAATATAGCAATCATTTGTTTGAAAGATCATACACCTGTAATAAGAATAGACAGAATATTTTAAAAATAAAGCTGAGACTCTATAAATCCTCCAGCAGGATGTGTATTTCACACAAGGTGTCCAGTTGCAATGGATCGATGTAAGCAGGAAGTGCCTTCAAAATTACAAGTTAACGATAAACATGTTGTTGCTTGTAAATTTATATGATTGATTAAAAAGTGAGAGAGGGGTGTATATTTCATGACAAATATTGAGCACAAAACAGAGGGGTTAACCGAGAAGGTAGGGCAAGTATATAAACTACTTGCTGAGAATGAGCAAGTCCAAAAAGCACTCAAATTTTTAGAAGAGGATAACGAAGCAACAACCAAGGAACAAATTGAATTGACGGAAATAGAGGCACCAACCTTTGAAGAAAAGGAAAAAGGAGAATGGTATAAAAAGAGATTAGAATCGTTAGGTGTTCAAAAAGTAACTACAGATGAGGTAGGAAATGTTTTTGGTGTACTGACAGGAAGCGGGAATGGTCCTTCCTTAGTTGTTTGTGCTCATTTAGATACCGTGTTCCCAAAAGGGACAAATGTAAAGGCTGTCCACGAAGACGGATTAATCTATGCGCCGGGGATTTGTGATGATGGAAGAGGGTTAGCGGTTGTTTTAACGATTATACGTGCTCTTGCTGTGGCGGGGATAAAGACAGAAGGAGATCTTATTATTGGTGCCACAGTGGGGGAAGAAGGGCTAGGAGATTTAAGAGGGGTGAAATCATTATTTGAAAATCGGCAAGATATAGATGGTTTTATCTCGATAGAGCCTGGGGATCCAAGTCGTATCACTTATTTAGGCACAGGAAGCAAAAGATTTAATGTTTTATTTAAAGGACCTGGTGGGCATAGTTTTGGGAATTTTGGTATTCCAAGCCCTATTCATGCATTAGGGCGAGCCATTGCCAAAATTTCTGATCTAGCAACACCTGTTGAACCAAAGACGACGTTTAATGTAGGGATGATAAAAGGAGGAACTTCTGTTAATACGATTGCGGAGACAGCAGAGATGCTAGTTGATTTACGTTCGAATTCGCAAGAAGAGCTTGAAATAATCGAAAGTAAATTTTTACATTTGATGGAGCAAGCAAAGGAAGAAGAAAATGCTCGCTGGAATGTGGAAGCACAAGTTAGTCTTCAGATAGAAAAAGTAGGCGATCGTCCAGCAGGATCACAAGATAAAAATAGTGTAATTGTGCAAGCTGCTCGATGTGCGACAGTAGCGCTAGGTTTTGAACCGATCCTAGATCAGGCAAGTAGCACTGATTCGAACGTTCCTATTCATTTAGGGATTCCGGCCTTAACGCTCGGCGGTGGGGGCGAAGGTGGAGGATTCCATACACTGCAGGAGTATTATAACCCTACCGATGCTCATATTGGGGCACAAAAAATATTATTAACGATTCTCGGCTTAGTTGGATTAGAACAGGTTACCGCTCCACTATTGGAGAAAGGAAAATAATCTTAAATTGCTGCTAAATGGTCAAGTCCATCAAAAGAACACGGTATTCCCTTTGGATATGCAAGAGCCATACAATCATATGGATGAAAAAAGGAAAAACAAGAGGGAGCTTTGACTTATTATAGCTACGGAGAGCATCAAATTTTATCTTGATTTCTCTAACAGAAATAATAAGTATTGAAAAGGTAAAATAAGAAAATAAAGGGAAAGTGTAATGGGAAAAAGAGCTGTTTAGAATTGAGATATGGTTTTTTGTAAGTTTTCAATACATAAATCTAACCGACTACATAGAACGGAAAAAAATACAAGAATCGTCCAACAGATTTTTCCAAATAAATGAAACTAATTAGCTCTTTAAAACGTATTCTTAAGTAGCAATTGTTAAACAATAGATGTGGAGGTGTAAAAATGATATTTTTATGGTTATTTGCACCAGTGGTAATTGTGATGGGAATTGTGCTATTTTTCGCAAAGAAATCTGGAATGACAGCACCTGATGAAAATAAACAAGCGGACAAATTAGGAGAAGTAGTCCATTATAATCGAGTTAATTCAAGTAGTGGTCCAGGAGGGATAGGTTGAATAAATGAGAGCAGAAGAAGCAAAGGGACGGTTCATGTGAGAATATATAATAATCACATAAGCCGTCCTTTTTTTCTGGAGTAGAGGGTAGCACTAAAGCCGTCCCTCCGAGGTCATTACTTAATCACGACATATTCTAAATCAACTAGTTTTGCATAGGTGATAATTTGATCGGTTGTTAGGTTTAGAGAAACGACTGTATGATGGCCGCCGCCGTTTTCGATCCATGCCTTTACGCCCTCTTGAAAATTTGGTTTGATATTCCATAATACCCGAGCTACTGGGAGATTTGGGGCTGGAACGGTTGGTTCAAATGCGGATACTTCATTGATTAAAAGCTTGTAATGAGTACCGAAGTCAGCCATGGAAACAACAACTCCATCTCCTGCTTTTCCGTCAAATACTAATCGAGCTGGATCCTCGCGATTGCCAATCCCTAATGGTGATACAATAATTTTCGGTTTATTGCTTGCTAAAGTTGGATCGACTTCTAGCATATGTGATTGAAGTGCAGCTTCTTGGCCAACAGCTAATTCATAGGTGTAATCCTCCATAAAGCCTGTTGACTCGTTATGGCTCATTACTTTTAGAAGGCGATCAAGTGCAGCGGTCTTCCAATCACCTTCGCCGGCAAATCCATAGCCTTGTGCCATTAAACGCTGAACAGCAAGACCAGGGAGCTGTTTCATACCATATAAATCCTCAAAGTTTGTGGTGAAAGCATTGTATCCGCCTTCATCAAGGAAGCGTTTAATGGCAATTTCATAGCTTGCCTGCACTTTTACGCTAGCTTCCCAATCTTCCTTACTATAGCTTCCATAGTCAAAGTCATATAGTTTTTCATATTGTGCAAATAAATCATTTATTTCATTTTCGCTTACTTCATTTACATATTGAACAAGGTCACCGATTCCAAAGTAATCAACGGTCCAGCCAAATTTGATTTGCGCTTCGATTTTATCTCCTTCTGTCACCCCAACATTACGCATATTGTCGCCAAATCGTGCAACCTTAATTTGAAAGCTTTCGTTATAAGCTACGGCTACGTCCATCCAATCAGCAATTTGCTGCTGTACTTTCGCTCGTTGCCAGTGGCCAACCACTACTTTATTTTGTTTTTTCAAACGTGCATTAATGAAACCATACTCTCGATCCCCATGAGCTGCTTGATTTAGATTCATAAAGTCCATATCAATCGTATCCCATGGAATGCTTTCATTGTATTGTGTTGCTAAATGAAGCAAAGGCTTTTGTAATAGCTTAGTTCCGCGAATCCACATCTTCGCAGGAGAGAATGTGTGCATCCAGGTGATGACGCCAGCTACTTCATCCCGGTAGTTAACTTCTTTCATCATCTTTGTAATGGTATCTGCGCTTACTGCTAAATCTTGCAAAACAAGCGGATAAGGCAGTAGACCACTTTCATTTAAAGTGTCTGTCATTGTTTGTGCATGGGCTTTGACTTCCTTTAACGCTTCTTCGCCGTATAGATGCTGGGATCCTACAACAAACCAAAATACTTTATTAGTTGACATGCTATTTCCCTCTTTCTAATGATAGTTTTATAGTTAAATATTATTTTTGACCATAATAGGCATTCTTTCCATGCTTTCGTAAATAGTGTTTATCTAAAATACGCTGCGGCAATTCTTTGGAAAAATGATTTAATTCTCTTGTAAATAAATTCATCTTCGCCACTTCATCCAACACCACACTGTTCATAACAGCTGATTTAGCATCTTTTCCCCAAGTGAAGGGACCATGTCCATGAAGCAAAACGCCAGGGATAGCTAAGATGTCTAATCCCCGTTCTTCGAAAGTTTCAATGATTACTTTACCAGTCTCTGCTTCATAACCACGATCAATTTCTTCTTGTGTTAAAAAGCGAGCACATGGTACAGCACCATAAAAAGTATCAGCGTGTGTAGTTCCCAGAGCGGGAAGATCAAGTCCTGACTGAGCCCAAATAGTTGCCCAAGTGGAATGAGTATGCACAATCCCGCCGATTTCATGATAATGTTTATAGAGAACAGCGTGAGTAGCTGTGTCAGAGGAGGGGTTCAACGTTCCTTCTACAACATTTCCCTCTAAATCTATTACGACCATATCGCTTGGCTGCATTGTTTCATAATCAACCCCGCTAGGTTTAATCACGAATAAACCACTTTCGCGATCAATGGCGCTGGCGTTTCCCCATGTGTATTTCACGAGTCCCTGCTTAGGTAATTCCAAATTTGCGAGAAAAACTTCTTCTTTCAGCTTTTCTAACATGTAAATCCCTCCAATCATCCCTTAATGAATCAAATTTTCGATTGCAGCCTTTTCGATTGCTAACCCTTTTTTATAGCGTTCGATAAATTCTTCAAAGCCTTCTACGTCAAAGCGGTCTGGATAAATCGTTTGCTTATCTACTTCTTTAAATACTCTTTTGTCGAGATATTCTTCTAAACTATCATTCTCGTTATTATTTAACATATAAGAAGCAAGAATAGCGATTCCCCATGCGCCGCCATCTCCAGCAGTATCCATGACAGAAACAGGTGTATTCATCGCAGCTGCCACAATTTTTTGTCCCACAACAGGAGTTTTGAATAAACCACCATGTCCTAAGATGCTATCTATTGCCACATTTTCTTGCTGGGTTAAAATATCCATACCGATTTTTAAAGCTCCAAAGGCCGTAAAGAGATGGACTCTCATAAAGTTTGCTAAATTAAAATTGCTTTCTGGCGAGCGTACGAATAAGGGGCGGCCGCTTTCCAAACCAGTAATATTTTCACCTGAAAAATAGCCGTAGCTTAGCAATCCGCCACCATCTGCATCCGCTTTCAAAGAAGCGTTTAATAAAACATGGAACAATTTGTCCATTTCTACCTTTTGTCCCATTGCCTCTGAAAATTCGCGGAATAAGCGCATCCAGGCATTTAAATCACTCGTACAGTTATTGGCATGGACCATTGCAACTGGAGATCCATCTGGAGTTGTAACAATATCAATTTCTGGGTAAACGGCTGAAAGGTCTTTTTCTAATACAATCATGGCAAAAACAGAAGTTCCAACGGAGACATTTCCAGTCCGTTTCTTTACGCTGTTAGTTGCAACCATTCCTGTGCCGGCGTCTCCTTCTGGAGGACATAGGGGAATACCAGGTTGTAAATTCCGCGAACGATCCAGAATTTTTGCACCTATTTCTGTTAATTTTCCGGCTTGCTCTCCAGCAATAGCGACTTTTGGAAGGATATCCTTCAGTTTCCAAGGGTATTCTTTTGCAGCAATTAATGCATCGAATTGTTCTATCATTGATTCATTATAATCTTGCGTTGTTTCATCAATTGGGAACATACCGGAAGCATCGCCAATGCCGATGACCTTTTGACCAGTTAGTAACCAATGAATATATCCAGATAAAGTAGTAATATGGTCGATACGCGGAATATGCTGTTCATTATTCCAGATAGCTTGGTAAAGATGTGCAATACTCCATCTTTCTGGAATATTGAATTGGAATACATCAGTTAATTTTTTTGCAGCAGTACTTGTGGTAGTATTGCGCCAAGTTCGAAATGGAACAAGTAGTTCACCAGTATGATCAAAGGCTAAATAGCCATGCATCATCGCAGAAAAACCAATCGAACCAACTGTGCGAATAGTTACCCCGTAATTTCGCTCAACCTCTTGTTTCATTTCACTATAAGCGGTTTGCAAGCCAGTAATAATGTCCACTAAATTGTAAGTCCAGTACCCATCTTCTAAAAGATTCTCCCACTCATAACTTCCAGTTGCGATGGTTTCAAAACGGTTGTTAATTAAGACAGCTTTGATTCGCGTGGAACCGAATTCAATTCCAAGTGAAGTTGCCCCCTCAACAATATCTTGTTTGGTATTTGCTCGATTATTTTTCATATATTCCCTCCTTGACAGCGGTTTCGTAATCAGTGGAGATAATAGCCTTTATTAATATCATTTTTCTACCTATACTTTATAATGTGTACGTACATTTGTCAAATATATTTATAAATGTTCACACAAATAAAAAGAAGCAGTAATAGCCTTATTACTATTAATACTAGCCTGAAAATAAATTTATGTATGTTCGTATAAAAAATTGTCGGAAAAATATAATGTGATTAGTTGTGTGTAATTTGTATGCACTAATATGCATTGTTTTGTTTCTGTAGCAGTTATGCTAAAATATGACCATACAAATACCGGATGGCCATTACATTGAAGGAAGTGCATTAAATGAAATTAAAGTATCAGATCATCATTGATGATATAAAAAGTAAAATTCTTTCTGGAGATTATCAGGTTGGAGAACAAATTCCTACTGAATCAATCTTGCAGGAAATGTATAAAGTTAGCCGTCATACGGTGCGAAAAGCAATCTTGGAATTGTCCAATGACGGATTTCTCCGAAGTGAAAAAGGATCTGGTACCTATGTAAGTAACTACTATCAATTAAAAGGGAACGGAAAATCCAAAAGGAAAACAATTGGTGTTATTACCACCTATATATCTGATTATATCTTTCCTTCCATTATTCGAGGAATTGAAAGTCGGTTAAATGCAGAGGATTACTCTTTATTATTAGCAAGCACAAACAATGATGTGGAACAAGAAAAGAAGGCATTGGAGATGATGCTGGCATTTGGAGTAGACGGATTAATTGTAGAGCCGACAAAAAGTAATTTATACAATCCAAATATTGCTTACTATCTAGCCTTTAAAGAGCAAGACGTTCCATTCATTATGGTCAATGCCTATTATGAAGAACTAGAAGTGCCATTCTTCTGTCTTGATGATGTGAAATCTAGCTATCTTGCAACAAATGAATTAATCGCAAAAGGGCATACAAAAATTGGACTTATAGCGAAAATGGATGACTTACAAGGAAAGTTTCGCATGAAGGGATACATAAAAGCATTAGGAGAAGCAAAGCTGCGTTTTCAAGCAGAGCATGTTTATTCTTTTACAACCGAAACAAAGCCTGATTTAAAGGTGAAATTAAAGGAATTTCTACATGAAAATATGGACGGAATGACAGCGATAGTCTGCTATAACGACGAGGTAGCATTAGAGGTTGTTAATGTATGCAGAAAACTGAACATCGCCATTCCAGATCAACTCTCTGTTATTGGCCAGGATAATTCCTATATGGCTAAAAACGCTAATATCAAGCTGACAACCTTAACGCATCCCCAAGAAAAAATGGGACACGATGCCGCGGAATGGATTATTAGAAAACTACAAGGCAAAAAAGATTTAAAAAATGAAAACTATTACCAACCAGAACTCATCCAAGGAGAAACAGTGAAAGATCTGACAGAGGATGCAGAGGGACGGTTTTAGTGAGGGATGTCCTCGCTAAAACTCTCCTTTTGTGTCTTTTTTTACTGAAAGTCTTTCCTAAAAGGGAAAGATAGTATTTAATAGAAATATGGGTAGATATGGGTGAATATACTAAACTATCCATTTTTGTTGTGTTCAAAAATGAGGAGGAATGGCATGGGCTTTAAAGATGAATTAAAACATGAAATGCGGAATTTAACAAAGGATATAGAGAAAGAGGTTCAAAAGAGTTGGACCGTTCATTATAAAGGACATGTGATAGAAGTGATCAATCAAATGAAAGAAGAGTTGCTTATCATTGATGGGATAACGGTAGCTCAGAATAAACGGAAATCAATACTATCGCATATTATTCCTTACACAAAGCTATCGGGAGTCCTCACTTTGGAAGGTGGGAAAAAGCATAAAGTCTCTGTTAAAATTGGTGGCTACGTAAGTTTAAACTGCAGCATCAAAATTGATAATGAGACGATTCTGCAGGAATCCGAAAAACTTGAATTTCTGCCCTGGGATCATAAAGAGAAAATAGTTCCGTTTATTCAAAGACAAGTTCTAGAAAATAATAGAATAGTAGAAAATACTTTACCAGATGATACGTACTTTTTTGGAGAAGATAATCCACCATTGGAGCCAGGGTTATTTGATATCATCGTGAATGAACCGAAAACGCCGTTTTTTGTGAGTAAGCTGATGAAGCTTTTTAAAGAACAGCTGGAACAACCCACTATAAAAACAAGAAAGGCGACATATGATCAAATTATTTTTGACCATATTGCCATCTATCGAGATGAGCTTCTAGACCAGTTAGGACAAGCGGAATTGGATGAACAGATGGCACAGCAAGAGGCATTATGGCTATTAGAACATGCTGCACATAGAGATGTTGTTAAATTTGCTATTCTTGTTCTCGGGTTTACGAACTGTGAGGAATATCAGGAGCTTTTATATACAATCGGCTTACACGATGAGTTTACCCCATATGCTATATTCGCTATAAGAAGCGGAGGGAAGGGAGTAAATGATCAAATATGGAAACTAGTTCAATCTGTCCGAGGGATTGGTAAAATGACAGCGATTGAGCTAGTAGAAGCGAAGACGCCGGAAATGAAGTATTGGCTGCTTACAAAAGGATGTGAAAATAGGAAATTTGCTGATTTCCTAGCGCATCGTTGTGCAGTAAAGGGAGAGCTAGATGTTGCGCTCTACGAAGTGAATATTTCCAAGGAGCTATACACGGGAGCGGCTATGATTATAGAAGGCTTATTAGACGATGAAAATCAAGACGGCATGGATCAATATCCTTACGCCAGTGCTGTAATGACTCGCTTCCTTCACCACGCCACAACCCACTGTGAAAGCTTAGAGGATTTTTATCCGATAATGAAAATAAGCGAATTTGTTCATGCTGAAGATGACATTTGGGAAGAGCGATTAAATGGACAATGGAAGCAGCATGAACGCAAGGCAATTCAAGAAGCTGTTCAACCGTTTATAGACAACCCTAAATGGTCACAGCTGGCATTGGATGTATTACAATCGAGCGAGAAGGTAGATTTCCGAGCAATGGAGATAGCTCGATTCTATCAATTAGACATTACGGCACTATTATTTGAAAAGCTGAAGAAAGAGCCGACAAACAGTATATTGTATGGTGCTATCATGGAAACAAGGGATTTACAGTCTATTCAAGATCTTTGTGCCTTTGCAGAAACACATTTTTCTTTATCCAGTTTATCGCTGGAAGAACAGTATTGTCTAGAGTATATTATTCAAGATTTACATGAATTCGAGGGAATAGGGGCACCATTAGTTTACGCATCTCTAGAAACTAAAAATGAAAGCTTACGTTGGCTAGGATTAAGTGTGTTGGCAGAATGGTCGCCAACCTTTAGGCAGCTATCAGAAATACAGCATGCCCTTAAAACAATAATGAGCACAACAAAAGATAAAGAAGAACGGAGATTAGCCAAGCAGTTGTTGAAGTAGAACAGCAAAGAAGACGGTTCTAGTGAGGTCTATCCTTATTAGAACCGTCTTTTCGCTTCTTTTTCTTATGTTTTTTTAGAGATAAAGATTTCATTACGATTTGGAGCAATCTGAGCAGCAAGTACATATGGCATTGATAGGTCATTATTGGTTTAACTTGCAGAATACAACCGATTGCTGACTATTGAAATCGTAAAAACAATCGTCACTTTTTTCATCAAATCCACTTTCTGACACTTGTGTTCATTTCAGGTCTGTCTCTAGGAGGCTATATTGAAACTCCCATATTTCCTTATCGTTTAACTCATTCAAAGAGACTTCTAAGTTATTTCCCAAGAAAATTTTTTCGCCGTTGATAGCGACCACCATCGTCTGAAGGGGGTGATCCCCACCTATTTTTTTATATACATCACCAATACTCGGCATATCACCTTGAGTACTTTTTTCAGGTTGATCAGAATCGTCGCTCAATATATCACTATTTGCCAAATTTTTATTAAAATAATCTATAGAGTTACTGTCATTATCACGGCCTGGAATCATCAGTAAATATTCATTATGTTTGACTCCATTATGTTTTGTTGTGATTACTCCATCGGGTTCAACAGACGATACAATTTCAATTTCGTTTAATGAATAGCTGTCCATGTAATCGGGATTTGGATTTGTAATTAAGATATAGTCCCCTTCTTCAGCTTTTTTATCTTTGTGAAGTGTATATGCCTTATGGTTGAAAATAAAACTGTCAAGCTGTTTTGGTTTATATTTTTCAATTTTCGAGGCAATGGTTAAATGCTGGGTTAAATCTTTAAGTTTGATAAGATGGACGGACTTTTTGTATACAGGCTTCACAGAATATACCCTGTGCAACTCATTGTTAAAATATACAAATTGTCCTTTTCTTACTTGATATAGTTTCATGTCAAACTCTCCCTTCGGTGATCATTTATCTTATATAAAGTTTAGAACTTTCATCGAATAATACTGACAATGTTAACTTTCCCAAAAAGTTATGTGAATATTCTCCGTTCTATTAATAATCCCCTAAAATATAAAAGAAAACAAGAAAGAATATGTACTAGAACAATTATTTAAGAATCTCCTTTACGATTAAGGTAGTTTTCAAGACTTGTCCATAATTGTTTGATAAAATGAATGGAGACTTCCACTCAATTCTTAGATAAAATTAGTCAATCGTATTTAATAGAAGGCTACGTTAAGTTGGCTTATTTTTTGACGAATATGAATTTATGATGTTTATAAGGAAGCAGAAAATATAGTAAAAGAAAAACAATTGACCAAAATGCTATTAAGTGATAAAATTATTTCGAATTAAAGATATCTTAATTAAATATATTTTTTATATAAATATCTCAACTTCGAGATAAATAATAGGAGGAAATAATAATGAATGAGTTAAAAGGACTTCATCATATTACAGCAATTACAAGCAGTGCCGAAAAAATTTATGAGTTTTTTACCTATGTATTAGGGCTAAGATTGGTAAAGAAAACAGTTAATCAGGATGATATTCAAACCTATCATCTATATTTTACGGATGATGTCGGCAGTCCAGGTACGGATATGACATTTTTTGATTTTCCTGGCATACCAAAGGGAGTCCACGGCACAAATGAGATTTCCAAAACATCATTCCGAGTGCCGACAGATGCAGCTTTAGAATACTGGGTAAAACGCTTTGATAAGTATGAAGTGAAGCATAAAGGAATTCAAGAACAGTTTGGGAAAAAGACATTGTCATTTGTAGATTTTGATGACCAACAATATCAACTTATTTCGGATGAAAAAAATGCAGGAGTTGCATCAGGGACTCCATGGCAAAATGGACCTGTTCCATTAGAATTTGCAATTACAGGATTAGGACCAATATTTGTTCGGACTGCTTACTTGGAATACTTCCAAGAAGTATTAGAAAAAGTATTTTTAATGAAAGAAGTTTCTCAAGAGGGATCATTCCATCTATTTGAAATGGGAGAAGGAGGAAATGGTGCCCAAGTTATTGTAGAATTTAACACCATTCTTCCACAAGCAAGACAAGGGTTTGGTACCGTTCATCATACTGCTTTTCGAGTAGAAGATCGTGGCGAATTAGATCAATGGCAAGAACGCTTGAGCAGCTTTAAATTGCCAAACTCAGGTTTTGTAGAGCGCTATTATTTCGGTTCTTTATATTCCAATGTTGCACCGCAAATCTTATTTGAATTAGCAACAGATGGCCCTGGATTTATGGGAGACGAGCCATATGAAACATTAGGAGAAAAATTATCCTTACCACCATTTTTTGAACCAAACCGTGAAAAAATTGAAAAGCTCGTAAGACCTATAAACACAGTGCGCAGTAATATAGAAATCGACAAAGAGTACTTGTAAAACAAACAGAGGGATGTTTCTATGGAGGTTAATGAACTTCAATAGGACCATCCCTCTTCTTATTTAGAATGATATATATGTTGTTCTCACAAGAACCCTCCCTCTGTTTTTCCTCTATAGATAAGGAACTTTTCTAGGTTGATAAGAGATAGTTTCTGCTGAATAGAGTTCTATGAGTAAATGATGCCCTAACATTTTGGCTTGAATAAGGACGGGATGTTCGTAATTATTTTCAAAAACAAAATCTGGTCCGTCCCAGCTAACGGTAGCATCTCGCTTGGGAGGAACGTAAGAGATTTTTCTACTATGTGAATATCGTTGAATGATATTTAATCCCGCATTATCTACTGCATTAAATAGGGTAGAGGAAACTTGGCAAATTCCACCGCCAATATCTTCTGAAAATTTCCCGTTAATAATGACGGGTGCCTGTAAATAGCCCTTTTCCACGGTCCTTTTCCCGACAATTTGATTAAAAGAAAATTTTTCATTTGGAAAAATGACACTGTTATTAATCGCTTCAGTAGCAAGAGAAATATTCATACTCCGTTCTTTATTCCTCATGTTAAAAGATGTTATATATCTGCCTATTTTTTTGCGGCGAATACTTTCTAACAGCTCACTATCTACCTTAGGATAAATCACTTCTAGAGGATACCCTTTGTTACTAGAAATATCATTGAAATAATGTGCATACATTTGCTCTATAAATTTAACTCGATGCAGACGATAGCCAACTTCTTCAGGGACAATCCCTCCATACTTATTGACGGCAGCATCTTTGGGTGCGATATATACTTTTTTATCTATTTCCTCCATCACTTTATTGAACTCATCTGTATGGATAACAGGTAAACCAGGGGATTTCCATAAAAAAATTTCTTCTTTCTTATCTTTTGGTTGTGATATACTTTCTGTTGCTTTAATAATATCACCTGATAAAAGTACAGGATGGGAAAATAGCATCACTCCGAGTAAAAAATGAACATACATAAGAAATACCTCCGTAAAAATATCCGTTATCCATTAATATGTGTTTGTTTTTTTATTTAATGTACTTATTTGTAATTTTAATGTGGAAGTAGAGGTATTCGTTTGGAAGTTCGAAGATTGTAAAGAAGCAGAGAGACATTTTTGATGCTGCTTTGGCTGATATCCTCTCTGCTTTGGCTGATAAAATTTGAGTTTGGCTGATAACCCCTGGAGTTTGGCTGATAAAATTTGAGTTTGGCTGATAACCCCTGGAGTTTGGCTGATAAAATTTGAGTTTGGCTGATAACCCCTGGAGTTTGGCTGATAAAATTTGAGTTTGGCTGATAACCCCTGGAGTTTGGCTGATAAAATTTGAGTTTGGCTGATAACCCCCGAAGTTTGGCTGATAACCCCGAAGTTTGGCTGATAACCCCCGGAGTTTGGCTGATAACCCCCGGGGTTTGGCTGATAACCCCCAGAGTTTGGCTGATAAGTTCCGGAGTTTGGCTGGTATCCTCTCTGCTTTTGTGCAACTATTCCTTCACAAACACCGCCATTGCTCTGTTTTCCTATCTATCTTTTTTTATAATGGTATAAGCACCGCTAAACATGGCCATTATCAGTCCGGCTATTGGGAAGATAATCCAATTGATATGCCAGTTTCCGTACACGAAGCCAGTAATTAAGAAAATGACAACAGCTAGTGGCCAGATAACCGCTGCAAAGGCGCCGATTACTTTATCCTCTGTTCTTTTTTCAAAGGAATAGTCTTCAACTTTTAACAGCTTTTCATATGCATCTTTTTTGCCGCCGCTAATAATAAATAGGTATACTGCTATTGCGATAAAGACTAGTAAAAGACAGACCCCATAAACTGCTGCTTGATCACTCATACCAGAGGTTATTAGTATTGCGATTGGGGATAAAATACATAATGCTACCCCGATAATTACTGAACGAAAAAAGATTGGCTGATATGCATCTTTTTCTGCTGTTATTTTCTTTTTTAAAGGAGTGGAAAGCTCAAAATTAGCTGCTTTTTCCATAAATTTATACTTTTCTAATAGCTGGCCACTATAAATAAATAAACTAACAGCAATTGCTACCAATAAAAGTAATTGACCAACACCGATTAAAGTGGCAGTGTTTTCGGTTATGCCGTTCAGCAATCCTTGATTATACAATTGAAGGAAGAGAATTAGCAGGGCGGAGCCAAGTATGCATAGCATCACACCTATTCCGATAAAATTCATTGCTTTTGTTGTTTTTTGTAAAAAAGTTGTTACCTCTTCTTCCGTAAGTTGGTGTTCTAGTGCTGTTTCCTCGGTTAAGGGAAGATCAAGCTCACTTAACAGTTCATCCATATTCCCAAATTCAGAAATGACAATACCTATTGCTTCATGTTCCAATTTTCCAGCCTTTTTTAATTCATTATATTTATCCTCCATATTTGAGAGCATTTCTTGCTTCAGTGTTTCCATTTCTAAAGTTTTTGGTAAGCTGGCAAAGACATTGTCTAAATAATTTATAATGCTATTCATTATATCCCTCCTTAATAAATAAGTTAATTACTTCCTGGGTTACGAACCATTCTTGGCATTTTTCCTGATAATATTTTCTGCCTTCTAACGTTATGGTGTAATAAGTCCTTCTTTTTCCGAATTCTCCTTCTTTGTAATAGGAATGAATATAGTTATTTTTGATTAATCGATTAAACGCAGAATAAAGGGTTGTTTCTTTAATAATGTACTTTTCGTTAGTCAATGTTCGTATATCTTTTGAAATTTCATAACCATAAGAATCCTTTTCTAATAGTAAAAAAAGAATGATGGTGTCATTATAGCCGCGAATGATATCACTGCTAATCAAAAAATCACCCCTTTCAAATACTTTATCTGTCATACTATGACTGTCGTAGTAATTATACTTTACCATATATACTACGACAGGTGAAGTAAAAATGTTAAAAAATTCTGATCTCCCTTTCTTTACATAAATTTTATGTTTATTAATACTTGCTTAAAGGTTCCTTAAAATAGGACCTCTATGATTTTACTGAGTAGAATAATCACCTTAAGGGAGGAATGAGCTTGTGACTTTAAAAAAGAGGATAACAAAGAGGGCTTTTGTCATTTTTGTTATGGGGGTATTTTTCTTTTCTACATATTTCCCTATTTTTCCTGGTTTAACGATGTATGCGGCCGAACCAACTGGTAAAAAAGTAGAGGAGAATCCGCCAAACACAGCAGAAAATAACACGGTAGAAGCACCTGAAACTACAACCGACAAAGAGAAGGGCGAAATAGCCGAAGAAGAAAAAGCGGAGGAAAAGAATCAGCATGAAAATGAATCCTCATCTATTTCCAAAGAGAAGAAATCAGCACCAACTGCTGAACAAAAGGAAGAATCAGTAATAAAGGAAGAGGATAAACCTCAAGAAACGGAAGAGAAGGAACCAGCAAAAGAGGAAATAACAAATGAAACGAATCAAAATCAGGAGAAAGCAGAGAAGAAACAAGAATCTTTTGATTACAAAAAACTACCGCCATTGCTTATTACCGAGCTAGCTCCTGATTCGAAAGGGACAGATAACTTTGAATTTATTGAGGTCTATAATAACACTAATCAGCCAATAGACTTAAATAGCTATTATTTTTATTACCAATACATAGGCGGTAATACAGCAGATAAAATAATGTCTATGCCAGAAGCAATACTAGCACCCCAAGAAACCATTGTTCTTTGGTTTAATGTCAAGGGACTTTCAGTAGAGGATTTCAACAAACATTTCAGCACTTCATTAACAGAACAACAAGTAATTTCCATTAAAGGGGATTTTTCAGGTTTTGCCAATGGTGGTAATCGAGGTGTCCTCATAAAAAACCTTGCAGGGCAGGAAGTAGTGTCAGCAAACTATTTACCAGGTGAAACGGATAATACAGGTGCAGATGTTCATTATGCTTTTCCAACAGAAGGTACAGAGATGGTAAAGCAGGAAGTTAAGGCTGCCCCAACACCAGGTGCATTAAGTGATGGACAAGTACCAGCAGAGCAAGTTCCAGTGAATCCCATAACTAAGGATACAGAAGCTCCCGTCATAACGCACGAAGCAAAAACAACCATGAAAGCAGGAGAGGCAATTTCTATCGAAGCCACTATTGTAGATGATAGAAAGAATCCAACAGCTACTTTGTATTATCAAGGTGAAACAGATACAGAATTAAAAGCATTAGAGATGAAACAAGATTCGGCCCAACCACAAAAATTCACAGCCAGCATACCAAAAGAGGCTGCATTAGGCAAAGTAGTCTATTATCTGGAAGCTTCAGACGGCATGAATATGTCAAAAACATCCGAATATACAATCGAATTAGAAAAAGAACCAGAAAAAGAACCAGAAAAAGAACCAGAAAAAGAACCAGAAAAAGAACCAGCGCAAGATACATATAGTGATCGTCCTCTTTTAATTACAGAACTTGCTCCTAATTCAATGGGAGGAGGCACAGATTATTACGAATACTTTGAGCTATATAATAATTCCAACCAAACATTGAACACAGCAAGTTACTCTTTCTACTATGTATATACAGATAATTCGAGAGAGCCGATTCTATTTCCATTACCAGCAACTGAAATAAAATCAAAAGAGAGGCTTGTATTCTGGTTTAATAACGGAAATAAAACATTAGCTGATTTTAATAAAGAGTATGGGACAAATCTTACAAGTAACGAAGTAGTAATGTTTACAGATCAAACATTCCCTGGTTTCGCTAATGGTGGTAATCGTGCTCTTGAAATCAAAGATGCCGAAGGGAATATCACGATCTCAGCTAGTTATTTAGGTTCTGAAAATGATAATAATGGCAAAGTGATTCATTATCAATTTCCTCAAACGGGAACGGAAATGGTTAAGTATAAAGTATTAGCAGATCCTACACCTGGGAAAATAGAAGCAGACCAAATTCCAACTAAGATAGTGGATCTACCTGATGTTCCGAAAGATACGGAACCACCGGCCATTTCTCATCAGGCAATGAAAACAGCAAAAGCATTTACGGCCGTTACAGTAGAAGCAAAGGTAACGGATAATGAGACAGCAAATCCAATTGTGACTTTACATTATAAAAAAGCACCGGATGAAAATTTTAAATCTGTATCTCTTTTAAAGGATACGCAAGGGAAATACTCAGCAACTATACCAGCAGCAGATATAGATGGAGACATTATTTATTATCTGGTAGCTAGTGATGGAATCAACGAAAGCAAAACCGAAGAATATACAATTTCGGTGGAGAAAACGGATATTGATTTTACCAAAGTTCCTAAATTGCTTATTACAGAAATAGTGCCTGATAGTGCTAATGTCGGGACTGCAGATGGCTATGAGTACATAGAAATCTATAATAATACCGATAAGGCAATAAACTTCAAGGATTATAAAATTCAATATCGCTATAATGCAGATCCTAATACAGATGTTGTCTGGCCATCTGTACCAGATGATACGATAATCGAACCGCAAGGCACCCTTGTCTTCTGGGTGATTAATTCTCAAAATGGGGATAAAACAGTAGCTGATTTTAATGCGAATTATGGCACAAACCTTGTCGAAAATAAAGATATTGTTCGTATTAAAAGTGATGGCATGGCCAATGGAAGTATGCGTGGTCTAGTAATTGCCACGAATACAAAAGAAGAGATAAATGTTGCTTATTATAATGATGAGGCAGCGCAATTAGATACGGCAATGAATATGGGCGTTCTTTATAAATTCCCGGAGGATGGCTCCACGCAATCAGTCAAAATTAGTTCGAAAACAAAACTAGGAACTCCTGGCTCCATAGAACCGTCACAAGTGCCGAACGAGCCAGTTCATGTAGAGGATGATACGGTTCCGCCAACTCTCATCAACGCTACGAATGTTCAAGAAATTCAGCAGATGAATGATTTAACCATTCGAGCAAAAGCAACCGATGACAAGGGAATTAAATCTGTGCTTTTGTATTATCGTACGAATGATCAAACAGATTATGAAAAAATATTATTAACAGTAGATGAGAGCGACAGCGAATATTATGCCACTATTCTATCTGCAGCTAACTTTATTGCGAAAGAGAAAATCGAATATTATTTCGTTGCCACAGATGGGCAAAATGAGGTAACATCCGAAAAATATGTCATTACTATTAAAAATGAAATAAACAATGCACCTATCTATTTAAATGTTAAAGATGATGATATTTTAACTGGAAAAGCAATCTTAAAAGCAGCATCCAAAGAAACAGCCGCTAGGGATGTAGAACTTTTTATTGATGGAAAAAAAGTAGAGGAAAGCACCTACAGCACATTAGAGACACAAGCTTGTCTTGCTGTTGATATTAGCGGTTTGAATATGTATTTCAAAAATGCTATTACAATGGGAGAGGAAATAATCCACCTTTTGGATAAGGATAATAATTCTGATTGGAAAACGTTTACGATTCCGATTGACCCAAATAAATTAGCCGTCGGAGAAAATATTATTACCGTTCGCTCGGGGAATAAGGCTTCTCCATTCCAATTAGAAGAAAGTGAAGAAAATAGAGATGATTATAATCTAAGGAATGTAAGGTTAATTTTAGCTGATGGTACGGTCATTAGAGATCCACAAAAGGCTGATCCTTCTCAAGTATTTGATATGGGGGATGATGGCACGTATCGTCCATTTGAAGATTTTACTTTTACGATAACAGAAGAGCAGTCAAAAGCAAAAACCTATGTTTGGGATACGACGACTGTTTCTGATGGAGCTTACAGCATTAAAGCTACAGATAGTGAAAGGGAATCGACTGCTACTATAAAAGTAGATAATACTGCCCCAGTAATCAAAACAAATATAGAAGCTGAGAAAGAATATAAAGGTGTCTTTACCATTGAAGCGAGTGCAGTAGATACAATTGCTGGCGTAGAATCACTGGAAGTAACCCTTGATGAGGAAGAGATTAAGGTACCATTTGATACGGCTTCTTCCAAGCTTGCTCCAGGCAAGCATACCTTAAAAATGGTCGCAATAGATAAGGCGGGCAATAAAGCAGAAGCGGATATTTCCTTCTCTGTTTCAAATGAAAATCCAAATAAGCCAGAATTAATAGCGCCAGCTAATAACACAGCAGCACCCGTCGATGGAGATCCGAAGTTGAAGGTAAAGGTAACGGATCCAACAAATGATTCGATGGATGTTACGTATTATAAAGGATATAAATATGAAGCATCGGATAGTAAAGTAAAATCATTTGAAAATGCTAGTGACACAGAACCACCAGTTGAGCTGGCACCAGCAGGGGAAAAGGCATTAACTGCTAAGGATGTTTCGGCGATTTCTTCCTTAGACGGAAAGTATCTAACAACGAATTCAAGTACTAAATTCCCTTATCATCGCTTTGAAGTAGCGCTCGATCCATCTATTAGTAATCAAGATAAAGTGGAGCTAGTGTGGAACGGAAAATCACTGCAAGGAAGAAAGGTCTCCATGTATGCTTGGAGCATGCAAGAAAATAAATGGAAGCTGCTAACATATAAAATTGCTGGACCAGAAGATTTCACATTAAAAGCAGACGTCGATGTAAGGGCATTTGCTGATAAGACGAATAAAGTTAATGTGTTAATTCAAGATGAAATTCCAAGCACACCAGATGAATATGATTATACATTTGTTTGGATGTCGGATACGCAATATTATGCAGAGAGCTATCCATATATTTATAAGCGACAAACAGAATGGATTGCGGAAAAACAAGAAGAGATGAAAATTAAATATGTCATGCATACTGGTGATGTTGTCGACGAGTTTGATGATGAGAAACAATGGGTGTATGCAGATGAATATATGAGAACGTTAGAAGAAAACAAAATTCCATATGGCGTGCTTGCCGGAAACCATGATGTCAACCAATTATCAAATGACTACAAAGAATTCTCTAAATGGTTCGGAGAAGATCGCTTTAAAGATAAGCCATTTTACGGAGAATCTTACAAGAATAATCGTGGTCATTATGATTTGATTTCTGCGGGTGGAAATGACTTTATCATGGTATATATGGGCTGGGGAGTAAACGACGAGGATATGAAATGGATAAATGATGTACTAAAACAATATCCAGATCGTAAAGCCATTCTTAATTTTCATGAATACTTATTAGTTTCCGGAAATAGAAGCCCTATTGGGGAAGAAATTTTCCAGAAGGTAGTAGAGAAGAATGAAAATGTCTTTCTTGTATTAAGTGGACATTATCATGATTCGGAGACATTAATCAGTGAAGTGGATGATGATCAGGACGGGAAAGTCGATAGAAAAGTCTACCAAATGCTTGGCGACTATCAAGGTGGTCCAGAAGGCGGGCAAGGCTATATGAAACTACTTCATTTTGATCAAAAGAATAATAGAATTCTTATTAATACGTATTCACCATATTTAGATGATTATAATTTCTATGACCCAATAGAGTATCCATTGAAAGATGAATTGGCTATTGATTTAGATTTAACAGTCCAAGAGAAACAAGTTGCTACGGATTACTTTGCAGTAAATGTTTATACAAAGGAAGAAATCGGCAAGCAAGAAAATGTAGCAAGCGGCGAGATTGCAGAAATAGCATGGAAGAATCTAAAAGAAGGGCAAGTATATGATTGGTACGTAGTAGCTTCTGATGATTATACAGGATCAGTAACTTCTGATATTTGGTCTTTTGCCAAAGGACAGCCGACACCAGAAACTCCAACAGAACCAGGTGATGGAGGAAGCGAGAAGCCAACGGAGCCGAATCCAGGAGGAGATGATGGAGGAAGCGAAGAGCCAACGGAGCCGAATCCAGGAGGAGATGATGGAGGAAGCGAAGAGCCAACGGAGCCGAATCCAGGAGGAGATGATGGAGGAAGTGAAGAGCCAACGGAGCCGAATCCAGGAGGAGATGATGGAGGAAGCGAGAAGCCAACGGAGCCGAATCCAGGAGGAGATGATGGAGGAAGCGAGAAGCCGACGGAGCCGAATCTAGGAGGAAATGATGGAGGAAGCGAAAAGCCAACACAGCCAAATCCAAGCGTTATCAATCAAAGTGAACCAAAAAATAATCAGTCCACCATACTCCCAAATACAGCTACAGAAAATTATACAATTATGCTGGTAGGATTAGTGTTATTAATTGGAGGAATGGTAGTTGCTTACTGGAGAAGAATACGTAGAGAAATATAGGATCTAGTTCCATTTATTCCTATTTATGGTTTAACTACAGGGAATTCTAATAATCATTTATTAATAAAAATAAAGAGCGGTAGAATCTATTTACTAAGACTATCGCTCTTTAACTATAAAATGTACTATTTTCATTATGATAATAATATATTGGAATTATCTACACTATCTTCACGAATATTTACCTTTCAGCTCCCTTACTTATTTCGTTCTATGATTAAAATCTAACGGTTATAAAAGGAGGCTAAAGAAATAAAAACAATTATTTGGATGGTTATGAAAAACATATTTACAACAGATCTGTTTATTTTTCTATACTTAATAACGACACTAGAAAAAGTAAGTTGATAGAATCTTCCATACACCACGATCCCCCATTCATTTCCTATAATACTCATCCTAGTCGAACTAATTTATATTTCATTTCAAGTAGAATTTTCATTTCTTTTTAAAGTCATTGGTAAAAGTAAGTAGAGGGAGAGGATTTCATTTGTGCAAAGAACAGGGGATTTAAAGCTCATACAAGAATTAAATCGATCCATTATTTTAGATACAATCCGAAAAAAAGGACCGATTTCAAGAAGTCAGGTTGCAAAAGAAATAAAAATAAGCCCTACTACCGTTACATCAGCTGTCAATGATTTAATTCGTAAAGGCATGGTAATTGAAGATGGTGTTGGTCATTCCAGTGGCGGGCGAAAGCCGGTATTGCTTCGCTTTAACCCGAGTAAGCATTCCATTATAGCGGTATCTATCACTAATTCTTATATTAAGATGGCTGATATGGACTTAGAAGGAAAAATATTAAGGAAGAACGTTCATCCAGTAAATCAGCTTCAAGGAAATGAGATTATTTTGCTTTTGATAGACTTATTGGAACAGTTTGTGGCAGGGAATGACCGATTAGAGTTTTGCGAAGGGATTTCCATCATAACTCCTGGAATTGTAGATTCCAACAACGGGATGATTGGTTATAACACCAAACTTAAGCTTTATGATGTTCCGCTAACAGAATTGATAGAAGAAAAATTTAACTTACCAACCTTTTTAGATAATGATGTAAATGCATTTGCGGTGGGAGAATATTATTTCGGTTCTTTTAACAGCTATAAAGATATCATGTATCTCACTATAGGAGATGGTGTAGGCTCCGGTTTGATGATTAATGGGACCATCTATCGTGGATTCAAAGGAAGCTCTGGAGAAATTGGGCATACAACTGTTGTCCCAGGTGGTTCAAAGTGTGAATGTGGAAACAATGGCTGTCTAGAAAACTATGTAAACTGGCCAGCTATTTATTCTAATATAGTTTCCTCCATCCTAACTAAAGGGCGTGATACGTTAATAAAAAATTTAATTGAAAATGACATCCGAAAACTTACCCCTGAAATTTTTATTGATGCAATTAAACGGAATGATAAGTTAAGTATCGAAATTCTTGATGAAATTATCAGTTATTTAGCGATTGCGATTTCTAATACGATTCACTTACTAAATCCCGAAATAATCATAATAAGTGGTGAAGTGGTACAGGATAATCCCTTATTTATCAAAAAGATAAGAGAGAAATTATCTGAAATGGTGATTCCTATATTAAAAGAGGACATAAACATTCAAAGTACTTCTTTGGGGTCGGATTTTGACTTATTGGGAGCGGCAGCGGTCATTCTTCAAGGAAAATTTCGTTTTCAATTATAAAGAGTGGATAGGTGATTTAAAGAATATTCAATCATTACTAAAGGGAAAGTGGAGGGGGATTATGAAAAAGTTATTAAGCCTTTGTATCTTTGTGTTGATCTCCATCATGCTTGTGGCATGTAGCGGGAAGTCATCGGGTGATGGAAAGAAAACGATTGAAGTTGCATTATGGGATGAAAATGTTAGTGATGCAGTTGATGCATCGATTGAGTCGTTCAAAAAAGAACATCCTGATGTGAATGTAAAAGTTACCTATACCCCGTTTGCGGAGTACTGGACAAAGTTGCGAACAAGTCTGGGCGGTGGCAGTGGCCCTGATGTTTTTTGGATGAATGGACCTAACTTTTACCAATATGTAACTTCTGATTTGATTAAAGATTTAGAACCATTTCTTCAAGGAGACGAAGAATTCGCCAAGGAAAATTATTATCCAGCCGTTGTGGATCTTTATTCCTATGAAGATAAACTATATGCTGCTCCATATTTTGTCGATTCTATTGGCCTATTTTACAACAAAAGATTGTTTGATGAAGCAGGCGTAGATTACCCTGATGAAACGTGGACTTGGGAAGACATAGAGGCAGTTGGCGAAAAGCTTACAAAACCAGATGAAGGAGTCTATGGCTATTTAAATCAAGTTGTGCGAAATCAATCAGGCTACTATAACTTAATGCATCAAGCAGGTGGTTATGTCATTAGTGAAGACAAAACAAAGTCTGGATTTGACACACCAGAAGCAAAAGAAGCATTTGCATTTTTGAATAGATTAATTGAAAAGAAGATTTCTCCGACCGTGAAGGCACAAATCGAAACAGATGCAGATCAGTGGTTCATGTCCCAGAAGGTGGCCATGACTCCAGAAATTTCTGTTCATGCAGCGGAGTATGAAGAGGTTCTTGGAGAGGATTTAGGGGTAGCGCCCCTGCCGAAAGGAAAAGTAGATACATCCATTGTCCATGGTATTGGATGGGCAATGAATAGCAAAACAAAAAATGAAGATTTAGCTTGGGAACTAATTAAAAGCTTATCTAATAAAGAAGGAACAACGGTGATGGCTAAGACAGGATTTGCTACACCAGCCCATATGGAAATTAGTAAGGTTTGGTTAGATTCTCTGCCAAATGTCGAATTACAAATATTCTTAGATGCGCTTGAAAAAGCAGTCCCTTATCCAGTTTCCGAAAAAACATCAGAATGGCAAAATATTGAAACAACGGAAATTCAAGGTGCCTTCTTAGGACAAAAATCGATTGATGAAGCTTTGGAGAAAATTGCTGCAGAAATGAATGCGATTTTGGAAGAAGAACAGAAGGATTAAGCTGGTTTTTAATGTAATTTCCCTTTTCATTGATTCCAAATGGAAAGGGAAGGGATGAAAAAAATCAAGAAAGAAGGGAGAGATACGATTGGAAACGATGGTAGTGAATAAAAAGAGTCCAGAGACTGTGGCAAGAAAGAGAAAGAAATTCAATCGTGAAGCCATTGCTGCTTATTTATTTATTGCTCCCACCATGATAGGGCTATTTATGTTTTATATTTTTCCTGCACTTGCCTCATTTGCTTTGTCCTTTACAAAATGGAATGGTATTTCCATGCCAGAATATGTCGGGTTAGAAAATTTGATCCAATTATTTACTGATTCTTCCTTTCTTCGTTCGATTGTTAATACAGCAGTATTTACCTTTGTTTCCGTTCCATTTACTGTCATTATTGCGATATTTATAGCAGTCATGCTGAATCAAAAAATAAAAGGCATTATCTTTTATCGTACCTTGTATTTCTTGCCAGTAGTTACGATGCCGGTCGCAGTTGGGATGGTATGGAAATGGCTATATAACACCGATTATGGCTTAATTAACTACATTCTAGGTATCTTTCATCTTCCGCAGCCATCGTGGTTATTTGACCCGAAGATTTCTTTAATATCCGTTATTATCGTCTACATATGGATGAGTGTCGGCAATAATATCATTTTAATCTTAGCGGGACTTCAGGGAATAGAAAAGACGTATTATGAAGCGGCCGACATTGACGGTGCTTCAAGGATTCGGAAGTTTTTTAGTATTACCTTACCGCTATTAACACCTACTATTTTCTTTGTTTTTATAACAGGAATGATTAGTTCCTTACAAGTATTCGACTTATTATTTGTCATGATTGGTAATAGTACAGCGCTATTAGAACCACTGCGTACGATTGTGTATGGCGTTTATGAATCAGGCTTTAAGTATGGTGAAATGGGTATTGCTTCTGCCCAAGCATTTATCTTGTTTCTTGCCATTCTATTGATGACCATTATTCAATTTATTTTCCAAAAGAAATGGGTTTATTACGATTCTTAATAAGGGGGGATTTACTTGAAGCGGGTTTCTAGACATTTACTGCTCATTATCGGAGCTTTTATCATGATTGTGCCATTTCTCTGGATGATTTCTACCTCTCTGAAATCCTTTGGAGAATCCATGCAAGTTCCGCCGACGATTATCCCTAAGGAATGGCATTTCGAGAATTATGGGAACGTCTTTGAAGCTGTGGATTTTTTAAAATACTATCTGAATACGATTATTCTCACTTTAGGTAGAACGATTGGTCAACTTGTTTTATGTTCTTTAGCTGCATTTGCTTTTGCACGTTTAAATTTTCCTGGGAAAAATGTTCTCTTTATTTTAATGCTGTCCGTGCTTATGGTACCCGCTCAAGTAATTTTAATACCAAATTATGCAACATTAACACAGCTGGGCTGGATTGACACATTCTTTGCTTTGATTGTTCCAGGCGTTTTTAGTGCCTATGGTACCTTTTTGCTGCGCCAATTCTTTATGGGCATTCCAAAAGAGTTGGATGAAGCAGCTAAAATTGATGGTTGTTCGTACTTTGGAATCTATTGGAGAATTATTTTACCAAATTCGACACCCGCCCTTACTGCTTTAGGAATCTTTACGATTCTCGCTGCATGGAATGATTTCTTATGGCCGCTTGTTATGACAAACTCTGAGTCAATGAGAGTATTGTCCGTTGGGATTTCCACTTTCTCAGGACAATATTCTACAGATTATCCGCTGTTAATGGCTGGTGCTGTCTTGTCCACGATTCCCATGCTGTTAATGTTTATTTTTCTGCAAAAGCATTTACTGGCAGGGATTGCACTTGGAGGGGTTAGAAGATAGATATTTAGAAAGAGAAAGAATTGATAAATAGAATAGGGAGTGTGTGTATATGTTAAAAGCATTAGTTATTGGCGCCGGAACGATGGGGAGTACTCATTCCTTCGCCTATTCAACCATGGATGATGTTCAATTAGTTGGAATTGTGGACAGAACCTTAGAAAAAGCGGAAGAATTGGCACGGAAATTAGGAGCTCAAGCATTTGCAAGCTATGAGGAAGCGATTGAAAGCCTTGGTGCTGTTGATGTTGTGTCCGTTTGTGTTCCCACTCCATTTCATAAGGAATATGTCAAAAAAGTAGCAGATGATTGTTTTCAAGTTGTTTGTGAGAAACCATTGGCTCGCAATTTAAAGGATGCTAAAGAAATGATCGACTATTGCAAGAAAAAGGGCGTGAAGCTTTTTGTAGGTCATGTCGTGCGTTTTTTCCCGGAATACCAGCGTGCAAAGCGAATGATAGAAGAAGGGAAAATTGGCAAGCCAGGTGTTGTAAATACGAAAAGAGGAGGCGGATTCCCATCTGCTTCTAGAGATTGGTATGCAGACTATAACAGCAGTGGTGGATTAGTGCTCGACTTAATGATTCATGATTTTGATTATCTACGCTGGTGCTTCGGTGAGGTAGAGCGAGTCTATGCCAAAAGTGCCCAAGGAAGAGCGATGGCAAAATTAGACTATGCATTAGTAACATTGCGCTTTGAAAGTGGAGTAATTGCTCATTTGGAAGGAACTTGGGCTCACCAAAATTTTGCAACAAAATTTGAAATAGCTGGAAAAGAAGGGGTTATTCACTATGATAGCTCGAAAGCAACTCCGCTTGTAAAAGGCATTAATCACAATAATACAGGTTCAGCTGGAGTCGCGGTGCCCGAAAGTCCATTAAAAGAAAATCCATATATAACAGAATTAAAACATTTTATTTCATGTATCAAGAATAAGGAGGAGCCGATAGTGACTCCTCTAGATGCTTATAAAGCAATGGAAATTGCGTTAGCTGCTATTGAGTCATTAAAGGAAGGAAAAGTAGTAGAATTGCGTAAACAAGAAATGGAGGTAAAACGATGAGAGTAGGAATTATTAGTTTTGCTCATGGTCATGCGTACGCCTATGCAGAGGCATTAAAGAAAAGCAAAGGAGTAGAGTTAGTAGGAATCGCAGATGACCAGGAGATTCGCGGAGCAGAAGCAGCGAAGAAATACAGTACCAATTACTATTCAAACTATGAAGATCTTTTAGACCAAGATATAGATGCTGTCATCATTACTTCCGAAAATTATAAGCATCATGAACATGTGCTTGCAGCAGCGAAGAAAGGAAAACATGTTTTATGCGAAAAGCCGATTGCGACAAATAGGAAGGATGCATTGGAAATGATGGAAGTTTGCAAAGAAAATAATGTATTCCTGCAAATTGCTTTTCCTGTACGCTTTAGTACACCAATAGTAAAAGCGAAACACATTATCGAGACAGGAGAACTTGGCAGTATTATTGCTATAAAAGGAACGAATCGCGGCACTAACCCGGGCGGCTGGTTTGTAGACAAAGAAAAATCAGGCGGCGGCGCCGTAATGGATCATACAGTTCACCTTGTGGATATTATGCGATGGTATATGAATTCAGATGTGAAAGAAGTATATGCAGAAGTAGATAATCTCTTTTCTGATTATGAGATAGATGATTGCGGAATCGTAACAATGGAATTTGAAAACAATGTGTTTGCTTCAATTGATTGTAGCTGGTCAAGAAATAAGACATTCCCAACATGGGGAGACGTTACATTAGAAATAATCGGGACGAAAGGAACATTGTCAGTAGATGCCTTTGCGCAGAAAAGTGAGCTGTACAGTGCAGAGGGAGCAAAATGGGATTATTGGGGAGATGATATGAACCAAGCTCTTGTAGAAGACTTTGTTACAAATGTGCAAAAGGGAATTGCACCTACTATAACAGGAGAAGATGGTCTAAAAGCAATGGAGGTTGCTCTGGCAGGCTATGAATCTGCGCAAAGCAAAAGGCCTGTTTTGATAGAAAAAATTGAATCGAATAATCAATAGAGATAGCTCTATGCAGGGATGCTATTTAGGGAGGAATAAAGATGCTAAAGGGGATTAATCAGTGGTGCTATCCCGATGATACACCATTAGAGATGGTATTTAAGTACAGTCGTGATGCAGGCTTTGATGCAATAGAGCTTAATGTAAGTATAGATGGCATTGGGCTTACGATGAATACGTCTAGAGAAGAAGCAAAACGAATTCGGAAAATGGCAGAGCATTATCGTTTACGCTTAAGCAGTATTTCTACGAATCTATTATGGAAGTTCCCTCTTTCTCATTATGATGAAAAGGTACGGGAACAAGGGAGAAAAGTGATTGAAAAACAAATAGAATTAGCCGGATATATTGGGGCAGACACTGTTTTAGTTGTCCCAGGGGTAGTTAATGAAGAAACGTCTTACCTTGATTGTTATAGGCGCAGTCAAGATGAGTTAAGAAAAGTTCTGCCATTAGCTGAAAAACACAATATTCATGTGGGAATCGAAAACGTATGGAATAAATTTTTGCTATCTCCACTCGAAATGGCCAGGTATATTGATGAGTTCCATTCCGATTATATTGGTGCTTATTATGATGTCGGCAATGCATTACAATATGGCTATCCAGAACAATGGATTTCCATATTAGGAGAGCGAATCCGAAAAGTTCATGTTAAGGATTTTAAATTGAACGTTGGGAATATTACTGGCTTTGTTCCATTATTAGCTGGGGATGTAAATTGGGAAAAAGTGTACCAAGCATTAAAGAACATAGGCTATAAGGATACAGTAACCGCTGAAATACCAGCCTATGCATTTGGGCCAGAGTATCTTGCCCAAGATACCTCCAAGCATCTGGATGTCGTGTTAAATCTGAAAAAGGTTAGTCCTTAGAGGAGTGTCCGCTATGAGAAAAGTTCGTGTAGGCTTTATAGGTGTCGGGGGAATTGGATCCGTACATTTGAAGAATATTGCTTTGATTGAACAGGCAGAAATGGCAGCGGTATGTGATATATCCGAAGACCAAGCAACAGCTGTAGGGAAGAAATATCAAATTCCAGCATATACAGATGTAGACAAGATGATGGAAGAGACTGCATTGGATGCACTTTTTATATGTGTCCCTCCATTTGCCCATGGAGATATCGAGGAAAAGGCTGCTAAAAAGGGCATTCATATTATGGTAGAAAAACCTGTTGGATTAAATCTGGATAATGTAAAGAGAAAATCTGCGGTTATTAAAGCTTCTGGGATTATTTGTGCTACAGGATACTGTTTACGGTACTTAGATACAGTGGCAAAAGCAAAAGAGTATCTACAAGGCAAACAAATTGCGATGGTTAACAGCTATTATTTAACAAAATTTGTTCCAACTCCATGGTATCGGGAACAATCCAAATCAGGTGGACAATTAGTAGAACAAGCCACACATATTTTGGATTTAATTCGCTATTTAGCAGGAGATATAGATAAAATCTATGCAAATATGAATCTATTGGTTTCAAAGGATATTCCTCATATTGATATACCAGATGTCACTTCGGTCAATTTCACTTTAAGGAACGGGGCAATCGGCCAATTAGGCTGCTCTTTTATACAACCAGATCACCGGATGGGTCTAGAAATTTTAGGGAAGAATTTCCGTGTTGCTTTTAACGGTTCCAATATAACGATTACAGATGAATTTTCAACTACTACGTATCGACCAAAGTTGAATTATTATGAGGCCCAGGATCGAGCTTTCATTAAAGCGATTGCTGCCAATCAGCCAGAATTAATCCTGTCATCCTATGAAAATGGTGTTCAAACATTAGCTGCTACCCTTGCTGCAAATGATTCTCATGAAAATGGAGAGCCTATTTCTTTAAGTAATTATTATTCTTTGTAAAAAGATTTCTATTGATAAAATGACAATATGACTTTTTTAGATTGACTTCCTATTTATAACCCCGTTCTAAAAGGAGAACGGGATTATAAATATAGCAGATTTTAATGTGTGTCTTTTCTTTTAATAAGATTTTTCGATTAAGATTTGAGAGTGAATATGGTGTTCCATATGCTCATGATAATCTTGTATCAGCCACTCTAGTGTTTTATGCTGATTATTTCCTATGTCGCAAAGATTGGAAAGCTTTTCGACTGGGATGTTTTTTACAATGTGAATAATTTGTTTGTTGAGTGTTTGAAAAAGATTTATCATTTCATCAAGTGGTCTATCCTGATAATTTTGCATCTTAACCCAATGATTTTGGTCATATGATTGAATAGCATACACCGGTTCTTCATATTGAATTTTGATAAACCTTTCTATATTATTTATCGCTGAATCACAAAGATGCCCTAAAATTTCTTTTTTTGACCACTTGTTTGGCAAGGGACGATGAGAAGAACTATTTTCAGACATAGAGTTGAATTCTTCTGGTAATCTTTTTATCCAATAATTTATTCCCTCCATAACCTTTTGCATGATTCTATTCCTCCTTTTTTAAAAATTTAATATTCGATTGCCATCTGTAATAATCCTTTATTGTTCCTGAGTTAAAGTATGCCAGGATTTATTGACGAAAATAATGCGACGGCTGAATTTGGGAGGAAAAGGGAAGGGCGCTCATTAGTTATTAACCTTATGCAGAAGTGCTGCCCATATGTAGTCATTTGGGCAGCCGTTGATAATTCAGTCTGTCAAAAATTCATTAATTCTCTCTACATAATTACTTTTAGGGTAGTTATTATATAAAAATCCAGAAAGACGGACAGGATCACCAAAAAAATATCTTTCATATTGTGTCTGTCTTGTGCCGAAGGAGCTCATTGTTAAATCCCAAGCTAATCGAAAGATTTTATTGCGCTCATCTGCAGATCTGCACGTTGCTTGAAGATATTGATTTAAATCTTTCCCAACTTCTGAGTGAAACATTTTCTCTGTTGGCAGTGATACTAAACCGCTTGCGCCAATTAGTTGAAGGATTTCGGAAAAACGAGGATAAATTTTCGGGAAAATATTACTAGCAACTAGCAGGATGGTTTTGTTTGGAATCATAAATCCTTGGTCATTTAAGAGAGCCTCGTTCTCTGCTTTTTCTAATAGTGCTTTCAACGTTTCTAATCCAATAATGATTTCTGCCATCTTTTCTTGGATGTGTTGATATTCGCCTACGTCAATCGTATTTATCATATTTTCCGCTAAGCCCAAAATAAACTCTGTTTTGACAATTTGCCTAGTAATAACTTGATGATAAGCAAATGAATTAAAAGAGCTTTGAGTTAAAAACATACTTGCGGTTTCTAGATCTTCATGGAAAAAAACACGTTCCCATGGAACAAGGACGTTATCAAATACAACAATAGAATCCATTTCTTCGAATCGTGAGCTTAATGGATAATCAATATTAGATTCTCCTCCTACATAGGACTCTCTGCAGAGAAACTTTACTCCTTTAGTGTCTGAAGGTATTGCAAATGCAAATGCTTCCTCTTTTGCAAATCTGGGCGCCCCAAAAACCAAAAGTTCATCTGTAAGGCCTCCCTGTGTGGCTAGGAGCCGCGCCCCTCTAATAATTAGCCCCTTATTATTTTTCTCGATTATTTGGGCAGAGATTGGCTCGTTGGAATACTCTAGATACATACTCGAGCGATTAACTTGAGGAGTTATAAAAGTATGGGTAAAACTAAGATCCTTTTCTCTTGCCGATTCGTATAAGGTTTGGATATGTTTTGGATAACAATTTTCCTTTCCTTCTAAAAGGGAAGCAGAAGTGGCAAAACTCATGATTACTGTATTTAAATAATCTGGGCTCCGTCCCATCATTCCTGCTGTTTCCTTAGCCCACCGTTCGATCATCCTTCTTCTTTTTCGCAAATCCTCTTTTGTCTTTGGCTGTAAGTATGACATACCTATAGAGTCCCCAGATAATGGGGACAAGAAAGTCATTTCCTCCTTTAAGTTAGGCTGACATTGTAAATCATAAAGAGAAGCTTTTGAATTTAGTATCCCTTTAAAAGCAGGATGGTTAGAGAGATCCTGGACTTTTTCCCCATCTAACCAAATTTCTGTAGATAAACTGCTGATTCGTGATAAATATGTCTTTCCATTCACTATTCCCATTTTTTTCTTCTCCCTTATTCATTAATAAAATGGATATAAACTATTTTATTATTTTATTAATGAATATAGTCCTCAGTTCTGGTTAAATGGGTAAAGATTGGAAATTTCCTTCTGATTTGGGATACTCCACACCTGCCCTCTTATTTCCTTCTTAGTTATGAACAAAAACTGTTTCAAAAACAAAACTCTCGTGCAGATGGCGTGTGATGGAGTATTCGAATATTCTTCCATCTTCTAACTGAGCTAATTTTTCGATTTCCATCATGAAGGAGTTGTCTGGAATCTTTAGTAAAGAAGTATCTTCACTATTTGCTTTGTCTCCTCTAATCCAGACATGGGTGCTATGCGTTTTCAGCTTTAATTCCTCGCGTATATAATTATAGATGGATCCTTCTAGATGTTTTGGCTCTAGTCCAGTAATAATAGATAAAGGCATGTAAGTATGTTCCAGCGAATAAGGCTTATTATTAATATGCCGTGTTCGAATAATTCGATAAATATATTCGTCATCAATCTCAAGTTTTTTGGCAATTTCTAAGGACGGTTTTTCGATCGAAAAAAGAATGATTTTTGAGGAAATATTTTCTTTTCCAACAATGTTAGATAAACCTTCTGATGGACCTAATGCAATAGCTCCTCCATTAGTAGAAACCCCTTTTACATAAGTTCCGGAACCTCTACGTCTAACAACCATTCCTTCTTTTACAAGAATATCTAATGCTTTTTTTACTGTCAGTTTACTGCATTGGTAATAATCAGCAAGCGTATCCCCGTCAGGTAACTTTTCATTTATCTCATATTCGTTATTATTTATCTTATCTCTAATATCTGTATATATTTCCATATATTTAGGTAACTGACTCAAGTTAAATCCTCCATTTTATAACGGTTTTCATAATAAGTATACCATACAGTTAAAAACAAGTATATAAATAACAAAAGATATATACTTTTCATTAAAAGTATTTACTTATATTAAAAAGAGTGTTATAGTTTGTTCGTAAAGGAAAGAGGGAGGCATTTATTATGAAAGAAATGTTAACGTTTCCGAGTGGTTTTTGGTGGGGAACGGCTTGGTCAGCTGAGCAAGCAGAAGGTAGAGGTAATACAGGAAAAGCTGAAACAGTTTGGGAACATTGGTTTAAAACGGAACCATCACGTTTTTATCAGGGGATTGGACCTGAAGTAACAACTGATCATATAAATCGATACAAGGAAGATATTCAATTAATGAAGGAAACAGGGCATAATTCTTTCCGTATTTCCATCTCATGGGCAAGGATGTTTCCAGATGGTGGAGTAGGAGAAAGAAATCCAAAGGCTATTTCTTTCTATCGAAACCTTTTGACTGAAATGAATGAAAACGGTATCAAACCTTTTGCTAATCTTTATCATTTTGATATGCCGTATGTACTTCAAGAAAAGGGAGGATGGGAATCACGTGAAGTGGTTGAAGCATATGTAAATTATGCAGCTGCTTGTTTTGAAGAGTTTGGTGATTTGGTTTATCATTGGTTCACCTTTAATGAGCCGTTAGGACCAATTTTAGGAAGTTATTTAGAAGATTTTCATTATCCAAATTTAGTAGATTTCAAGCGTGGCGCACAGGCAGCATTTAATACTATATTGGCACATGCGAAGGCTATTCAATCTTTTAAGGAAAAGCAACTGCCTTCTAAGATAGGAGTAATATTAAACTTAAGTCCAACTTATCCGAGAAGCCAAAATGAGTTTGATGTAGAAGCAGCTGAAATTGCGGATGCCTTTTATACAAGAAGCTTTTTAGACCCCATGGTTAAAGGAACATTTCCAAAGAAATTGGTAAAAATATTGCAGGAATATAACCAGATGCCTTTATATGAAGAGAACGATTTAAAAGTAATTGCGGAAAATACTTCTCAAATTTTAGGGTTGAATTATTATGAACCAAGAAGAGTGAAGGCACGCCTGACAGAAATTAATAAAAAAAGCCCTTTTTTACCCGAATGGTTTTTTGAACTTCATAATATGCCAGGGAAAAAAATGAATGTGTACCGCGGATGGGAAATTTATGAAAAGGGTATCTATGATCTATGTATAGACATTAGAGATAATTACGGTAATATAGAAGCTTTTATATCTGAAAATGGTATGGGGGTAGCGAATGAAGAACGATTTCTTAATGAGCATGGACAAATTATCGATGATTATCGAATTGAGTTTATTAAAGATCATCTCGCCTATGTCCATAAAGCCATTCAAGCAGGCTGCCATATCAAAGGATATCATTTATGGACATTTATTGATTGCTGGTCATGGATTAATGCTTATAAAAATCGATATGGACTAGTTTCTCTTAATTTAGAGACACAAGAAAGAACAATCAAGAAAAGTGGAGAATTTTATAAAAAAATGAGCAAGGACAACGGATTTGAGTACGAAACGAGTAAATTAGGATAAATAAAATAAAAAGGGTGGATAGATCATGAATAACTCAACAAAGCAAGGTATTGCAGATCGGTTTGCTTTTGTTGCACAAAAATTAGGAGCGCAGATTCATCTAAGAAGTTTGCGTGATGCCTTTGCATCGATTATGCCATTTATGATACTAGCTGGATTTATGACTCTAATTAATTATGTTATTTTAGAGCCAACTGGTTTTATGGGAAATTTGGTTAATCCTGATACTTTAACAACTTGGCAATCTATTGGGGTATCCATTGCTAACGGTACACTGAATATCATGACACTTTTAGTAGCTGTTGCCATTTCTTATCATCTATGTGTAAATAGGGGATATAAAAATGTAATAGCTCCAATCTTAGTTGTACTTTCTACAATGATAGTAGTTACACCATTGACAACGACTTTTTCACCAGAAGGATCAACCGAAAGCTTTCTTGTTTCTAATGTGATTCCTGTAAGTTATACAAGCGCATCAGGGATGTTTGTTGGAATTATCGTAGGGCTGCTTGCAACCGATTTATTTATAAAATTATCTTCAAATAAAAAAATGCAAATCAATATCAGTGGAAATATACCACCGGCAGTTATTAAATCTTTTAATGTGTTAATTCCAATTATGGTGAATGTTATCATCTTTGCAGTTGCATCCTTTTTATTAAATCAATTATTTAATATGGATTTTAATACTTTAATATCCACCATTATTACTAAGCCGTTAAGCTATGTGACAACCAGTTTACCAGGGTTCTTATTAATTACTTCTATCGCTAATTTATTTTTTGGATTCGGTATCCATCAGGCAGTTATTTCTGGAGCACTTTTGGATCCTTTTTTATTACAAAACATGCAAGATAATATGTTAGCATACGCTAATCATCAAGAGATACCCCATATAATTAATATGGCTTTTAAAGATACCTTCGCTGTTATGGGGGGATCGGGAAATACGATTTCATTGTTAATTGCCATTTTTATTTTTAGTAGACGTAAGGATTATAGAGATATATCGAAAATGTCCTTAACACCTTCTATCTTTAATATTAGTGAACCAATTATATTTGGGCTACCAATTGTATTTAACCCAATGTTAATCATTCCATTTGTTCTTGCTCCAATTTTTTCTTTATCAGTTGCCTATTTTGCGACAGCTGTAGGTTTAATAAATCACGTGGTTGTTCAAACCCCATGGACTACGCCACCGATTATTTCAGGATTCCTAGCTACAGGAGGTGACTGGCGAGCATCTATATTACAATTATTAATAATCATCATAACAGTATTTATGTATCTGCCATTTTTGAAAATAGATGAGAGAGTAAGTGCCATGCAGAATAAATAAGGAAATAAAACAGTCTATTCTATAGGAGGAGTGGTTTGTATGAAAAATATTTTATTAGTATGTAATCAAGGAATGTCTACAAGTTTTTTAGTAGAAAAAATGAAGCAGGCGGCAAAAGACCAGAGCATGGAGGTAAATATTTGGGCAGTTTCAGATGCAGAATTACATGAAAACTGGGAAAAAGCAGATATTATTTTATTGGGACCACAGGTAGGATATTTAAAAAGCAATACAGAGAAAGTAGTCGGTAATAGTATTCCTGTTACTGTCATTGATTTTGTTGATTATGGAAGAGTAAACGGAGCGGCAGTTCTGGAGACCGCTTTAGAAATGATAGAAAAATAGTTTATTAGATGGCGAGGGATAGGAATGGAAGGAATAGAACTAATTGCTTTTCAAATCATTGGGAATGTAGGAATGGCGAAAACAAAGTTTATAGATGCACTAGCTCAAGCGAAAAATGGTGATTTTTCCAGTGCAGCTTCATTGATGAAGGAAGGATCAGACCTTTTGGTTGAAGGTCATAAAATTCATGGTGAATTAATTAAAAATGAGGCTGCGGGTAATAAAACAGAATTCTCTATTTTATTAATGCATGCAGAAGATCAATTTATGAGTACAGAAACAATTAAATTGCTCATTGCGGAAATGATTGAATGGAGGAAAGAACTAAGTATCGCTAACTGAAGTTGCCAATAAAAGATTTATTTTGAAGCATTTGCTAAGTAGGATAACTATATATTTCGAGACTTTCTAAGAGGGGGACAGATTTTTTGGTACCCCTTTTTTCACTCAATCAAATGGTCCCCATTTCCTACGCCATTGTTTTTAACCAATAGCTTACAATAGCTTGTGACTTCTAAGCACATCGGACATAGTCAGTGTACATGTACCTTTGAATCAGCAAACCAAACACCTGATCAACAAAGCTGCATTTAGAAAAATGAAGAAGACCGCTCTTTTTATCAATACAGCCCGCGGCGGGATTGTGCACGAAAGTGACTTGATTGCTGCATTAAAAAACAAGGACATTTCAGGTGCATGCCTGGATGTTTTTGAATCCGAACCGCTTCCTATTGACAGCGAGCTCCGGAATCTGGGTAATGTGATACTTACTCCCCATACAGCAGGAATGCCTGATGGTCGGAAATTTCATAAAAAAAGATATGACTTCTTTATAAAGAATATAGAACGTATAGAAAATGGAGAAGAGCCTGTTAGCAAGCTCAATCAGTTATAATCTGTTTGGTTTATAAATATGTGCTACCGACACGCTACTCCGAGAAAATTAGGTGTTCCGACAATTACGGACGATGCGGTAGCCAGTCAGGATAACCACAACAAATCTTTTATTCCTTCTAAATAATGAAAAGGGGACGCGGCAGTACCGCTGAGTGGCCAGATTCTTCGCAAGCTTCACTAGATAGCAGCCGTACTATCCTCTTTACATTTCTATTATTTAAAATTATTGGTGCTACTTCCTCTTGAAGCTTGTTCACACATTCTCATTAAAGAAAAAAGACTGTTCCACTCCCCTCAAACCATCCCTCTGTTCCTAGTTTGCTAATTTCTTCCCTAGGAACACCCTCCTTTTGCTAAAACACTTTTCACTATCTTTTACTATTCAGTTTAATTTAAGCTGTTTATAAAATATAGCATTTTTTCGTTTAATTTGGAAAATGCTATCTAGGGTAATACAATAGTAGATGAAACATAATCCTGGTTAATTCGTAAATACATAGAGACATTCTTTAGGAGGGAGTCAAATGAACAGGGAAATTATTTTTGAAGAGGATGCTGCAGTACTGAAGATAAGAGGATTAATGATGCTGTTCACTTTCAAGCATAAAGTGAAGCTGCCCTATAGAATGATTAAAAGTGTGTTTGTTGATTATTTTGATCCACCGAAATGGATGATTCGTATGCCTGGAACTTCTATTTCGCCGTTAAATATATATGAGGGCTCTTATAAATACCAAGATGAATGGTACTTTTTATCTTACGAAGGAAGGATTCCAGTCGTAATCATCGAATTGGATAACCATGAGAAGTATCGCTATGTCATTTTCCAAATTGAAAATCCAACAGAGGTGGCAGCTGAGCTGAGGAGGAAAATGGCGGAAGCGGAGGGACGGTACTACTGAGATATACCTTTAGTACGATCGGTCCTCTCAGGACTAAAGAGGGGGAAATATACAGGTGAAATGGCATATAAAGAAATTTAATGAGTTAACAAATGTGGAATTATATACGCTTCTGAAAGAGAGAACGGCTGTTTTTGTGGTGGAGCAAAATTGTCCTTATTTAGAGGTAGATGGAAAGGATTTAGAATCGTATCATCTTTTTGCTGAAAAACAGGGGGAGATTGTTGCGTATTTAAGAATTTTACCTCCAGGGGTGTCATATCCAGAGGCTTCTTTAGGGAGGATTTTTGTGAAGAAAGAATATAGAGGACAAGGGTTTGCAGAAGAGCTTGTAAGTCGCGGAATTGATTATACCAAGCAAGAGTTAAAAGAAGAGAGGATAAAAATCCAGGCACAGGACTATTTGCGGAACTTTTATCAGTCTTTTGGCTTTCAAGCCATATCTGAAGTGTATTTAGAAGATAATATTCCCCATATTGATATGTTATTAAACGGAAGAATGGCGCAAATTAAGTAACGGAGATTAGATTTAAATACCAAATGGCGGTATAAAAAGCAGCATTCCTGTTTACCCTTTAATAATGCAGGGAGTGTTGTGCAATGTTCTACATAGAGATTATAGTAGCAATTCTTTTAATCTTGGCTTTTATGAAATATTTATGGACGAAAAAAGAAAATGAATATCAGACTGCTCTACTGGCTAATCATATCGAGTCAAGTGACGAGTTAAAAAAGACTTTGGCGATGGGGCTTTATTTGAGGTTTTGTAAAGAGGAAGAAGACAAGGACTATTCTTCCATTTATTTAAAACAAGATCCTCTCCAATTTGAAAGGTTTGCTGCGGAAATTATGGAGAAGACAAGAGGCGGATCGACATGGGTGACTCCTCCAACAGGTGATTTTGGAGTAGACTTTGAACATGAAACAGAAAAAGGATGGTTTCTTGGGCAAGTAAAATGTTATCAAGAAGATTTACCATTTGATTCAATTGCCCTGATTCATTCGAATATAATCAAACGAGGAGCTCAAGGTGGATATGTTATTACAACAGGCAGCTTTACACCGGCAGCTTATGAATATGCCAAAGGATTAAATGTTGAATTAATCGACGGTGTTAAGTTTGTGGAAAGCTGGTTAAGTAGTTTGAGCAAAGCAGAAAAAGAAATGAAGGAATTATTACTCGTTTAAGGGAAGCAGAGGGACGGTTCATCTGAAGTTATGTCTTCGGAAGAACCATCTCTATGCTTCTTTTTTAGATGTATTGGAAAATAGGAAAAAGGAATAATAATGGAAATGGTTCTGTCAAAAATGATTTGGAGGCGGATTTTTTATGAAGAAATTTACGTATGCTTTTCTAGCAGTATGTATGATATTGCTTGTTGCTTGTTCAGCAGATAAGGATAAAAAGGAAAATACGGATAATAACAAACAAGCAGATGAACAAAAGATGAATGTGGATAAAGGTCTTTCAAATGTTGAAATCACACTGCCAGCCTCTTTGTTTGAAGGGGAAGATATTGATTCCGTAATTGCCGATGTAGAAAAAGAGGGCATTAAAGTTACTAAAAATGAAGATGGTTCCCTTACCTATAAAATGTCTAAGGCAAAGCATAAAGAGATGATGAAGGAAATGGAAGCTTCTTTAGAAGAATCCATTAAGGAAATAAAAGAGAGTGATGATTATGTGTCGATTAAGGATATCACGCATAATAAAGCATTTTCTGAATTTACGTTAGTGGTTGATAAAAAGAAATATGAAGATAGTATGGATAGTTTTGCTATTTTTACCCTTGGAATAACAGGCATGATGTATCAAGTGTATAGTGGAGTAGACCCCGATGATTATCAGGTCAAGATTTTGACAAAAGACGAGGCTACAAAAGACGTTTTGGATGAAACTATTTATCCTGATGATTTAGAAGAAGATTCGAAATAAATAGAAGGTCGTTTTTAATATAGAGCAAGTAAGGAGAATGAACATGAAAAAGAATCTACCAAATACATTTAAGCTGTGTCTAACTAGTTTATTTATTATCACTATTCTTGGAGGATGTGGACAAGATACCAAGGATGTAAAAATGAAAGAGAGTGATGAAGCTCAAGAAGAAGTGCAGAAAAAAAAGTCAGATAAGAAAGAAGAAGCAAAGTCGAAGCTCGGCTCTCGAACCAATCCAGTCCCATTTAAGAAGACAGTAACGGTTGAAGATGAACTATATAATGACAAAGGGGAGTCCTTTCCCATAAAATTTGATTTAACTGTATTGGAAGTGACACGCGGAGAGGATGCTTATCAAAAATTGAAATCTATGAATGAATTCAATGAGCCTGCGCCAGATGGATATGAATGGCTTTTAGCGAAAACAAAAGTGAAGTTTACTGAATCGGCTACAAAAGATCTGTCCCTTTATATTGACGGAATAATGAATTTCGAAATGGTTAGTGAAAATGGGGATATATATAGTGGTGACATTCTCGGTACAACTGACCCTGAATTTAGTTATGAAATGTATGTGGGAAACGAAAAAGAAGGCTATATCTCTGGATTAGTGAAAAAAGGAGAAAAAGCGCAGCTACGCTATGAAGAGATGCTTGGAGGGAACGTGTTCTTAAACTTACAGTAAAGAAAAAGGAATCAGATTCTACTGATTCCTAGATGAAGCTTATTTCGATGTAGGATAGTGCTTATTGTGTTTGAGTGGCATTTGGTTGTGCCAAGATTCCATAAATGCCAAGACCAGTTATTGCCACTCCAGTAATCAACAGGACGGGGACGTTTTTCCGAAATAAAACTGTCGTCCAACCAAACAAACATTTTTATTGTCCTACTAGTCGCGTTTTTTTACATAAAATAATTTCGAATTGTTCACAGTAGTGCTGTTCTCCTGCTTTCTTCTACCTACATAATCTGGATACACTTGTCGCACGATAGTTGGTCTGGCGAAATATAGGCTTGTAAGGATGAGGAATAAACCAGAAATTCCAAATACCCAATATGCGGGTAGCCAATCAAAAAGAAAGCCAAAAAGAATTGCACCAATAGGAACTAAAGATTGCGCTCCGGTTCGAATTATGGAAAAAACTCTCCCTTTATATTCTTCTTCCACTTCTGTTTGCAACATTACATTGATTGGTGTATTTACAAAAATTTGAATAACACCTAAGAGTAGCATTAGGATGAAATAATAAATAAGTAGAAAAATAGAAGATAGGTGAAAAAGAATTGGTAGAGCAAAAATTATAAGAATAAGCCCCATTAAATTAGCACCGAACTTTGTAACTAATAACGGATAATTAATTTCTGGTCGAATCGATAAATAGAATGAAAGAAAAACAATCAAGGCTGTATTATCATATGAAAAAGCTAGAAGAACTTGGGTTAGTAGAAGTAGTAAAAGAGGAAAAACTCGGGAATATTATTCAAAAGTATTACAAGGCAGCAGAATGGACGAGAAAAGTGATAAACTTATCTCCTGAAGATTTACACAATAACCCTGATATGCTTAACAACCTATATTCCTATATAAATCGAGCTATAGATGCATTAAAACAAACCGTTGAAGATCCATCAAAAGATAGAAAAGGAGTAGCCAATTTAATTACAGAAGTAGCGATTCCGAAAACTGAATGGAATAACCTTAACGAGGAAATAAGACAGGTATTTCTAAAGTATATTGATGCGCATAAGAACAATGAAGAGAAGGTTAATCTTAGCTATTTAATAATGAGTTACATCGAGGAAACAGAATAAAAAAATCTATAACAATTAATTTTTTTTAAACAATAATAACTCATTTATAAATAGAAGAATAATCGATCTCGTTCTATTCAACATTAAATTCATTTTTTCGAGTTGCACACCAACCTATTTAATCAGAAAGTATAATTTATAACAAAAAAGACGCAACTAGCCTTGCTAATTGTGTCTTTTTTGCTTTCCTAGAAATGATAATGTTTTATCATTTGCTTTCCTTACTTTTTAACAAACATTTGTACCCATTCATAACCGCCTTCATCAAAACCAACACCGATATGTGTGTACTTATCATTTAGGATATTGGCACGGTGACCTTCACTATTCATCCAAGCGTTGACTACTTCTTCCGGTGAACGTTGTCCTTGTGCAATGTTTTCACCGGCTGACTCGTACGTAATTCCAAAGTCTCTCATCATGTCAAATGGCGATCCATAAGTAGGACTTGTATGGGAGAAATATCCCTTGTCATTCATATCTTTTGCTTTCATATCTGCTACGTTGTTTAATTCCGGATACGCTTGTAAAGCAGGAAGTCCTTGTTTTTTTCTTTCAGCGTTTGTTAAGTCGATAACTTCCGACACAAAGTTACTTGGTTCTTTTTTTGCTGTATTATTAGGTGTTGTTTGCGGAGCAGATTGTGCACCTGGTTGTGCGCCTTGATTTGCTTGTTGCTGCTCAGTAGCCTGTGGCTGTTGCTGTTGTGGAGTGGCTTTTTGCACTTGTTGTTTATTTGTTGCATTTGGATTATTTGAATCATACGTTCCGACAATTGTTCGAAATTCGTATTTAGCATTTTGTATTTTTACAGGTTGTGTATGCGGATATTTCTTACTATTTACATTTGTTTTTAAGCTAGAAATTGTAGAGTCATTATAACGATCCATATTCATATCTGAAGCTTCATGGTCATTATTATTACATCCTGCTAGCATAAGAAAACTCATGCATGCAAGGACAGAAAACGTATTTTTAATCTTCATTATATTTTCTCCTTTTGTATATAAAGTTTTTACCCTTTTATTTTTTCACCTTTAAATAAAATTACATATGGGAATTAGAGGGATACAGAGTGACAATTACCATGAATTGGTTGGTTCTGTTCACAGTAGAATGGTCTTTTTGAATACATACTAAGGATGGAAGTTAAAGCGATACGATTTAGCATTTTTTTAGTTAATTCAACAGAGATCATTTCCTATGTAGGATTTTATAGGGAAATAAACCAATCCATTTCCGCTACAACTATAAAAGGATTGCAGCCTACTTTATTGGTCCTAGTATTGCGAAGAAGCAAAATGAGTCTATTAAGGATAGGGTGGGACGGTTCTCCTGCTTTCTTGTTAGAAAATTTAGGAGAATCATCCTTATTTTCATCATTTTCTCATTTTTTTATAATAAAATGGATGAGCGAAAATTTAACAAGGAAAGTGAGAGCGAGAATGAGAACAAGGAAAAGCAAAAAGAAAAAGATATGGATTACTTTAGGAGTAATTATTGGAATACTTGTTATTGGATTAGGGTCTTATGTATTTTATCTATATCATAGCGTAGAAGAGACAGCAAACAAAATGTATAATCCTCTTGAGGGTGATTCGAATTTAGAAAAAAAAGCAAGAGAAGAAAAGCTTGATAATACAAAACCCATTTCTATTTTGCTTATGGGTGTGGATGAAAGAAAAGGTGATGTAGGAAGATCGGATACTCTCATCGTCATGACTTTGAATCCAAATAAAGATAAAATGCAGATGGTAAGTATTCCTCGTGATACAAAAACAGAAATTATTGGAGATGGGAGAGTAACAAAAATCAATTCTGCCTATGCTTATGGCGGGGTGAAAATGGCTAAAGATACAGTAGAAAATTTTACAGGTGTTAAAATGGATTATTATATCCAAGTAAATATGGAAGCGCTAAGTGATTTAGTTGATGCCATTGGGGGAATTACAGTTCAAAATGACTTGGATTGGATTGATGAAGGATATTATAAAAAAGGCTATCATTATAAAAAAGGAACTTTAACATTAGATGGTCCACAAACATTGGGATTTGTTAGAATGCGTCATTTAGATCCAAATGGTGATTTTGGTCGAAATGATAGACAAAGGGAAGTCATTACGGCTATTATTGACAAGGCCACAGGAATATCAACAGTAGCTCATTTTGATGAAATACTAGATGCCCTTGGAGCAAATGTAAAAACAAACATTACGTTTGATCAAATGATGACCATACAGAAAAATTACCGTGATGTGCGAAAATCTGTAGAGCAATATGAAGTAAAAGGGCAAGGCACTCCTCCCGGACAAACCTATTATTTAAATGTTCCAGAAGAAGAAAAAACGAAAGTGCATGATATGTTGAGTGAGAATTTACAATAAAGAAGGATAAAAAGGTACTAGCTGAAAATAGCTAGTACCTTTTTTAGGGGGACAATTCTCCTGTCTCTGTCTTTGCTAAAAGGATGCAATGAATTGCAAATTACAAGTATAGGAATTTCTTTTTATAACCCAACCGCTCTTTCTTATATGGATGAACAAAAATCTGAAGAAAGCAGTGTTTTTTTGTTTGTCTATATTGGCAGGGAAATTTTCATTATAATAAATATAGACATACTGTATTCCAATAGTAAAGAGAGATAAATGCTTTATATATAAAAGAGAAGGAGGTAAGTGAAATGGCGAGAAAGAAGGTCTTAGTAACAGGTGGGGCAGGGTTTATTGGAGGAAATTTTGTTCAATATATGGTGAATAAATATCCGGATTATGAAATTTATAATTTGGATTTACTAACATATGCAGGCGATTTAATAAAGCATAAAACAATAGAAGGAAAGAAGAATTATCATTTTATTAAGGCAGATATTGTAGATAGAGATACCATCCTTGCTCTTTTTGAAAAAGAGAGGTTCGACTACGTAACACATTTTGCAGCAGAAAGCCATGTTGATCGCTCCATTACAAATCCAGAAATTTTTGTAAGGACAAATGTTCTTGGCACGCAAGTATTATTAGATGCGGCAAAAACAATTGGCGTAACAAAGTTTCTACATGTTTCAACCGATGAAGTATATGGAGAATTAGACTTCGATTTCACTTCTTTCTTTACGGAAGATAGCCCACTTCAACCCAATAGTCCCTATAGTGCAAGTAAAGCATCTTCAGATATGCTTGTTCGTGCCTTTCATCAAACATATGGTTTGCCAATTAATATTACCCGTTGTTCGAATAATTACGGACCCTATCAATTTCCTGAGAAATTAATCCCCTTGACGATTTCTCGTGTTTTAAACGATCAAAAGATTCCTATATATGGAGACGGGAAGAATATTCGTGACTGGCTACATGTATTTGATCACTGTGCAGCCATCGATTTAGTGCTCCATAAAGGCGAAAATGGAGAAGTCTATAACATTGGTGGACATAATGAACGAACAAACTTAGAAGTAGTAAGAACCATTATAAACATACTAGGTAAGTCAGAAGATCTAATCGAATTCGTCCCGGACCGCCTCGGCCACGACAAACGATATGCCATCGATCCAACAAAAATAACAGCTTTAGGCTGGCAGCCAACTTTTACATTTCAAACCGGTATAGCCCAAACTATCCAATGGTATAAATAGAAGCAGAGGGGAGTATCTTCTGCTTCTTTTAGAGTGGATCATAAGGATGTTTGTGACTGAATAGGGAACAATATTTTCATGAGTTATATGGCTATTTATCCTTCCTTTTCTATTCCTGTGGTGCTCCGCAAGCAAATAATTTTTTTTCCTGTAAGGCAATTGATATGATTAAGAATGACTTAAATAAGAAAGGATCTTGCAAAATGGCAAATTTAAATATACCTATATCCGTATTAAACCTTGCCCCGATTCGAGAGGGACAAACTTCTAAAGAAGCTATTGAATCAATGGTGGATTTAGCTCAAGCAACAGAGAAAATGGGCTATAAACGTTATTGGATTGCAGAGCATCATAATACATCTACACTTGTTAGTTCGGCAACTGCAATTCTTATTAAGCATACGCTTGAACACACAGACAGCATTATCGTAGGATCTGGCGGCGTGATGCTTCCAAACCATTCTCCATTAGTTGTTGCCGAACAGTTTGGAACGATGGCAACGATTTATCCAAATCGAGTAGATTTAGGACTTGGTAGAGCACCTGGAACTGATATGCTGACTGCGAGTGCATTAAGACGTTCGCAAAAGGATTCCGTCTATACCTTCCCAGAGGATGTTAATGCTCTTCTAACGTACTTTGGACCTGAAGAGGATCAAGGCTATGTAAAAGCACATCCAGGTGTTGGTACAAATGTACCGATATATATTCTTGGTTCTTCTACAGATTCAGCTTACTTAGCGGCAAGTCTAGGACTGCCTTATGTGTTTGCTTCTCATTTTGCACCGAGATATATGGCAGATGCAATCAAGATTTATCGTGAGCGTTTCAAACCTTCGAAGTATTTGGATAAGCCATATATGGTGGTTTGTTTAAATCTGATTGCCGCCGAAACAGATGAAGAGGCAGCTGTTTTACAGACGTCTACTCATCAATTTTTCCTAAATGTTGTGCGCGGAACACAAATGCCGCTTCAGCCACCAGTGGATAGTTTAGATGGTCTTTGGAATCCACAGGAAGAAGAAATGGTCAAATCCATGTCTAGCGTGACTCTTTTAGGAAGCAAAGATTCCGTTCGCAACCAGCTTACAGCTTTTCAGGAACGCTTTAATGTCGATGAAATTATGGCAGTTTCTTATATTTATGACCCTGAAAAACAGAAACGATCTTATGAAATATTGAGAGAAGTAGTAGAGGGAAAATAAAGGTTCAGCAATAAATTAAATCATAAAAAGGGTACTAGCTCCTGAAGCAAGTACCCTTTTTTATGATTATTATTTCTCTTTATCCTCTTTTTTCTTTTCTTGCTGTTTCTCTTTTTGTTCCTCTGTTATTTTAAAATCACGATCCACTGTTTTGTTTTTTAAATCTTCATTTTTAACCATCTATAACGCCTCCCTTTTTCTTATATATAGACGATTTGAAGCAGATTAAACGGTAAAGTAATAGGGAAAAGTGGGATTATTTGGGTTTTGAGGAAGCGGAGGGATGGTTCTCCCTTTTTTTAAATAACTAACATTTGAACTTTCTATTTATGATCCAGTTCGATTTTTCTGGACACTTTCTACGCCTACAATTATGTAATTTATCATATTTCATATTTTTTTGATAATGAGATAAAGATGCAATAACTATGCATATGAATAATTATTTAACCGCTTACATTTTTGCCAGTTAAAGTTGCAAAAACATATACTAAACTTCTTATAAACAGTTAATTATAATCAAATTATGAAAGGGGTTACTTTTCATGAAGGAACGCACAAAACAAGTATTGAAAAGACTTCTAACGGCAAATACGTATTTAACTTTAGAAGATTTAAGTAATGAATACCATATTAGCCAACGAACCTTGCGAAATGAATTAATGATAATTAATGAGTTTCTCCAAAGCAACAATTATTCACTGGTTACCACAAAAAGAGGGAAGGGAATGCAGCTTACTCTGGCACATAGAGATGCACAAACCTTATTGGAGCGAATGAATGCGGAAGGAACGAAAGAATATTACCATCCTGATGAGCGTTTCTTAGTATTACTTTTAGATATTGCTGATACTAGTAAGACCACTCTCTTATATGAAATGGAAGGACGCTTACAAGTATCTAAAAGTACAGTGGATGAAGATATGCGTAAGATTCGTCAGTATTTAAAAAAGTATGGTATTCAAGTCGTAAGTCTTTCGAAGCAAGGAGTTGTTTTACAAGGGGATGAAAGGTCTATTCGGTCGATGCTTTTTGATGTCATTAATAATCGGACAGATTTCGATTATATAACGCTATCGAGCAGAATGCCGAAGGAAATTAATTTTGAGACTAGGCTAGTATTAAACTATTTGGAAAGAGAACGGATAAAGATTATTGCACAATTGTATAACCAGCAATTGAAGCAGTTGAACCCAGATGTTAATCCTTTATATCATAATCAAGTTATCTTATTTTTAGCCATTTGGATCAGACGGATACATGATGGCAATACCATTAGTGATACGGTAAAAGGAAAAAGAGAATTAACGGAAGGGCAAATAAGAGATTTTATCGATCATATTTGTGAGCGCTTTAAGCTATATCCCTCCCTATCAGAAATGAAATATATTGCCTTTACGATTGAATCTTTTGATTCGAAAGATATGAGTAATTCACTTGATTGGGTTACAGCACAGTTATTGACAATTCAACTAATCACTCATGTGGAGAAAGTAACACTTATCCCTTTCTCTTTGGAAGAAGAAGATTTATATGAGGGATTGTATAAACATATTACAGGCTTACTCAGTAGAGCAAGGAATGACATAAAGGTATTCAATCCATTAAAAGAGACAATTAAGGAATCCTATAGTTGGATTTATCAAGCTGTAGCAGGATTTAGTAATCATATAGAAAGTTATATAAAGAAACCATTATCAGAGGATGAAATAGGCTTTTTGACTATTTATTTTTCTACATCGACAAGTCGGATGAAGCAAGAGGAGCAGTATATTTATCAAGCGGTAGTTGTCTGTAATCACGGTATTTCTACAGGAAGGCTGTTGGCGGCAAATTTAAAGGAGCAATTCAATATAGAGATAGTCACTGTTTTGAGTTCCTATGAACTGTCTTTTATCGACAAGTTAGATGTAGACATTATTTTCTCAACCATTCCGATTGAATATTCTAAGAAACCCTCCCTTTTGCTTAATCCTATATTAAGAGAAAGTGATAAAAAAGAGATTGATGCTTTCTTAGAACAAAATAAAGAAAAAAGAAGATTAGTGTCTAATGAAAGAGATGCAACCAAGATGCTGCAGGACATACTAACCTTAATGGAAGCGTGCGGTGCAAAGATAACAGCGGAGAGCTATCTGAACCTAGTAGATACCTTTAAACAACACCGCTTGAAATTTAATACAAGGGAGATTCAGCCAATGTTACAAGATATCCTCAGGGATAAGAATATTATACTCCATCAAGAATGTGAAGATTGGAAGGAGGTGATTGAGCGAGTCTCTCTCCCTTTAGTAAAGGAGCAAGTTATCGAAGCTAGATATATTGAGGCTATGATTCATTCTGTTGAAGAATACGGTCCTTATATTGTGATAGGGAAGAACTTGGCGCTTGCGCATGCTAGACCAGAAGACGGTGTGAATGAATTAGGAATTAGTGTGATGACATTGAAAGAACCAATTATGTTTGGAAATGAAGAAAATGATCCTGTGAAAATTATTTTTTGCTTAGCAGCTGTAGATTCTTACTCTCATCTAAACATAATGAAGAGCTTGGTTGATTTGATAAATGATAAACAAAAGGTAGAAAGATTAATCCATGCAGATAATCTAGCTATTTTTAAGCAAGAGTTGTTTGAAAAGAATTCATGCAATAAAAATGGACTTTGCTAATGCTATCAAACTATTAAAAAGTTAAAGGAGAATGCTAATTGAAAAAGTTAAATATTTTATTTGTCTGTGGTGCTGGGTTAGGAAGCAGCTTTGCGTGTCAGATGGCAGCGGAGGATGTGTTAAATAAACTAAAAGTAAATGCAAAATTAGATCACAGTGACATTTCCTCAAGCGCGGCAGCAAAACCAGACATTATTATTACGGCACAAAACTTCCAGACTCAATTCGAAAAGTTCACTATTGATCCTGCCAAAACTCACATCATCTATTTGAAAAATATTGTTTCAAAACAAGAAATTGAAGAAAAACTAACACCGATTTTACGAGAAAAAGGTGTGCTATCTTAATAAATAGGTAGAGAGAGGGATAAAAATGAGCGTCATAAACTTTATCATCCAAAATATCTTAACGCAAGCATCTATTACGGTCGCTTTAATTGCGATGCTTGGACTTATTTTACAAAAAAAATCGACTGGACAAATTATATCGGGCTCTTTAAAGACATTGTTAGGATTTATGGTTTTATCAGCTGGCTCCAGTATTATTGTAGGAAGTTTACTGTATTTCGGAGAGATTTTTACAGAAGGCTTTCATATGCAAGGGATTATTCCCTCCATAGAGGCTATTAATGGTCAGGCTATGAATGAATTGGGGTTAGGTCGCGATATTGCACTTACCTTTTTAGCTATATTTGTTTTTAATATTCTAATAGCTCGATTCACTAGATGGAAATATATATTCCTTACAGGTCAAGCGATATTATGGATGGCTACTATGACCACTGTTTTTGGATATTTTGCTGGCTTACGCGGATTAGCATTAATACTGGTAGGCGGTTTAATTGGAGGAATCTTTGCGGTCGCTATGCCGGCAATTGCTCAGCCATTTGTACGAAAAATTACGGGTATGGATGAGATTGCATTAGGGCATTTTTGTACAATTGGTTATGTTTTTGAAGCTGGGGTAGCAAAAGTATTCGGGGAAAAAGGCGAAAAGAAAAAATCAGTGGAAGATATAAAGCTGCCTTCTCAATTAGAATTTTTGCAAGATACGTATCTTTCCTTAATGACAGTGATGGTTCCTCTATTCATTATTACAGCTATTTTTGCCGGTGAGGAATTTGCTTCTACTTTTTCTGGAAGCACGAATTATATCATGTATGCATTCTTGCAATCCATCCAATTTGTAGTAGGAGTTTATGTACTATTATCAGGAGTGCGCTTGTTATTAGGGGAGATTGTCCCGGCGTTCAGAGGGATAGCTATGCGTGTTGTTCCAAATGCAAAGCCTGCGCTTGATTGTCCAGTTCTTTTTCCTTACAGTCCTAATGCGGTAATTGTTGGTTTTATTACGACTGTCATTGGATCAATCATTGCGATGTTTGTTCTTCCTGTCTTTGGTTTAGCGATGATTTTACCAGGGATATTAACCGCCTTCTTTGCAGGGGGGACAGCAGGAATTTTTGGAAATCTAACAGGTGGAAGACGAGGTGCCATTATAGGAGGGATATTCCACGGATTTTTTATCACCTTATTACCGGCACTATTAGTAACCATTTTTAACTCTATGGGATTTGTCAATGCAACAGCAACAGATGTAGATACTGTAACAGTTGCTTTATTATATGCATGGCTGATTGGTCCATTAATGAAGGCCTTCTAAGAGGAATTAACTGGATTTGGAGGGAATGCTTATGTGGTTTAAAAGAAAATCAGAGATAAATAAAAACGAGAATACCATATCGAAAAAGAAGCTTACGGAGGATCAGAAAGAAGAATTATTAGGTTTTATATCGAGAAAATCAATAGAAGTACAGTCGTTGAATATTGAGAATCAGGCAAGGGTCTTTGAAGAAATAGGTTTAGCCTATTACGAGCTTGGTGATGAAGAGAATGCAATAGCTTCACTAGAAAAAAGTCTTCAGCTGAAAAAAACAATTGGAGAAAGCTTTAAAACATTATTAAAGCTATATAACAAGAAAAGAGCAGAAGCAGCGAAAAGTAATGATGTCGATAATTTACAGACTTTTTTGAATAAAATAGATCTGCTGATGCAAATTTCAAAAGATGTTACCCGTGGTGTTAAGTGATACTTATTTAGGGAGGAAAATCACAATATGTATACAACATTAAAAGAAGTTACTCGTAAAGCCGAGGCACTAAATTATACAGTAGGTGCCTTTAATGCACATAATTTAGAGATGCTGCCAGAAATGATACGGGCGGCAAAAGAAATGGGCGCACCTATCATTATCCAAACAAGTATAGATACGGCTAAATATATCGGGCATGAAAACATAGTAGCGGTTTGTAAGTCTATGGCTACTAAGGAGATGGTAGATGTAGTTCTCCATTTGGATCATGCACGTGATTTCAATGACATTAAAGAAGCGATAGATAAAGGGTTTACATCTGTTATGTTTGATGGTTCTCACTTGCCCTTTAAGGAAAATATTATGAAGACAAGTGTAGTAGTGGAATATGCTCACCAGCATGGTGTATCTGTAGAAGGAGAGTTAGGAACTATCGGGGGAACTGAAGAAGGAATTCATGTGGAGGAGAGTGACAAAATTTATACAGATCCGCAGGATGCTTTGAAATTCGTAAAAGCAACAGGAGTAGATGCATTGGCAATTGCCATTGGCACCAATCATGGACAATACAAATCAAAAACAGATGTAAATATACCGCTATTGAAAGAAATCAACAGATTAGTAGATGTACCTTTAGTTATTCATGGAGGAACAGGTGTAAAGGAAAACGATATTCACGAATTAATAAATAATGGTATTCGGAAGTTTAATGTAGGTACAGAATTACTGGTGACTTGGACAAAAACAGCAAAAAAATATTTTGATGAAACAAAAGAAAATAAATCTCTGCGACACAATATTATTCCATGTAATGAAGCTGTAAAGGAAATTGTAAAACATAAAATAGAAATTTTCATGAATAAGGAAGGGGCTATAAATAACGTCTAATAATTACCCAAAATATTGCTCCTTATTGCGAGAAGAGAGTACAAGTATTTAAAAAAGTACTCTTTTTTCTTGTATGAATAGTGGAAGAGGTGATTAGAAATGAATGGGGTCTTAATTTTATTAGCGGGTTATCCAGGAACTGGGAAGACCTTTCTAAGTAATATTATTAAAAAGAAGCTTGGCGGTTTAGTCAGGATTTCACCAGACGATATAAAAGAGGACTATTTCGATAGGTACGGCTTTCGTAATATAAAAGAGAAGCAGCAAATTGAAAGAATAGCATGGGAAAAATACTATGAAATAATGGAAAAGCAAATGAAAAGAGATAACGGTATTATTTCAGATTATCCTTTTAGCAATAAACAAAAAACTTATCTAGAAAAATTAAGCGGAAATTATAACTATAAAGTAATTACCATTAGGTTAATCGCAGATTTGGATATATTATATATGCGTCAGCAAAAACGAGACTTAGATCCAACTAGACACTTAAGTCATATAGTTAATTCTTATAAGAAGGGAGATTATTTAACTAATAGAGAAAAAGCAGATAACTTACTAACTTATGAAGAGTTCATAGAAAGATGTAAAACAAGAGGTTATAACACATTCAATTTAGGGAGACTTTTTGAAGTGGATGTGACCGATTATCCTAATGTGAATTATACGGATTTAATAGATAATGTTGAAACGTACCTAAGTTTAGAATAGGAGCATATATATCATTGGGGGAAGCGACGAGAACGTTTTACTGTCTCTCTTTTTGAAGAGAACCACGAAAGGGAATTAGAAAACTATCCCCATGATTCTCCTCTATATTACCAGCTTGCTTTTTTTAGTCCAGGAATTTGGCCTTTGTAGGCTAATTCTCTTAAGCAAATCCGGCATAATTTAAATTTGCGGTATACAGAATGAGGTCTTCCGCATTGTTCGCATCGCGTATATTCTTGTACTTTATATTTAGCAGTACGTTTTTGTTTATTGATAAGTGCTTGTTTAGCCATTATTCAGCCTCCTTTTAAAATAATTATAAACTAATAATTATTTTAAATAAATAGGAGATTAATGGCAGACAGAGAGAAGGTTGCGTTCCCCATTATTACCATGGGAAACAGAAGAACCTCGGAGTACTTTCTATGAAACTCGGGTATAAATAATATAAATAGGGAGGTGACGCTGATGGCTGAGAATAAAGGGAAATCTACCTCGAATAAGACGCAGCTGAATATGGATAATCCAGAACAGTATCCTACAGAAAATGAAAGTTTATTTGATAAGTTTGAGATAGAGCAGACAGTTGATCCCATTCCAATGGAAGATTTAAAAGAAGAACAAAGAGAAGAAAAGGCAAAACATGACACCAAAAATACATCTTCAAGTGAAAAAAAGTATAAAACAGGTATGTAAAGAAAACGGAGGGATGGTTCTATAGAATCCTTATTTAATAGCAAGTCTAAATGGAAACAGAAGAACCTTCCCTCCGACTCCCCACAAAAAAGCACCCGAGATCATTTCTCAGGCACTTTGGGAATTTTTATCTTTTTGGAAAGGCAACAGCATATTGTTTTGGCATTTCTGTTTCTTTACGTAATTGTGTCGCTGCTTCGATTGTCCAATATGGGTTGCGAAGCATTCCTCTTCCTACCGCAACAAGGTCTGCATCTTCATTACCAATAACAGAGTTTGCTAATTCTGCTGAATCTAGTCTTCCAACAGCAATAACAGGCACATTTAGTTCTTGTTTAAATGCACGAGCTAGAGGAACTTGGTAGGCAACATGAGTCCCAGGTCTTCCAGCAGCTGCAATTGGGCCTTCTCCACCTGCGCTGACATGGAAAATGTCTACTCCAGCTTCTTCGTATTTTTTAGAAAAAGCAACACTGTCTTCAATATCGTATCCGCCTTCTACATACTCTTTACCAGAAACTCGCATGATTAGTGGCATGTCAGTCGGCATTTCTGCTTTCACTGCTTTAATGACTTCTACACCAAACTTCGTTAAATCTTGACCATATTCATCTGTACGTTTATTTGTATAGGCAGATTGGAATTGATGAATTAAGTATCCATGTGCACCATGAATCTCGATAGTATCAAAACCAGCTTTTATTGCACGGGCAGCTGTTTGGCGGAATTTTTCTACCATTTCTTTTACTTCTTCTGTTGTTAATTCTCTTGGAGTTTTTGATTTATCATCAAATGGAATAGCAGAAGCTGATACTGGTTGTGGAGCATCTTCTGCTTTTCTACCAGCATGTGCAATTTGTATACCCACTTTTGCGCCATATTGATGACAAGCATCGACAATACGTTTCAATGGTGCAATTTGCTCATCAGACCATAAACCTAAATCGTTATCTGTAATACGGCCATCTGGTTCTACATCAGTCATTTCAATAATGATTAATCCAGCACCGCCAATCGCACGGCTTACATAATGAACATAATGCCAATCCGTTGCAATTCCATCTTTCTTCTCCACTGAATATTGACACATTGGAGGCATTACCACTCGGTTTTTTAATTCTAATCCTTTATAAGAAAAAGGAGAAAATAGATCCTTCATATTCTTGCCTTCTTTCATAAAAAAAATATATGTTTATCTAAAAAACTTACCACCAGACACTTTTTAATTCAAATATTATGCTTTCACCAATGATTTATTATATACAAGATGCTGAAAATAAATCCTATTGATTGTTAGAAAAATATTTTTTTTAATAGATGAAATCTTACATATTTTATGCATGATATAAATAAAATAAGTAAAGAGAAGAGTTGCTGTACAAATCACTATTGAAATATTAAAAATATACAGTAAATTTACAGTGTTACCTTTTATCTTATTAATATGTTGTTATATAATGAATACAATATATAGAAGCGGCTTAAATCTTTCAAAGTCGTAACATCACAGAATAAGATAATTGAATACTTGAGTTATTTATTGGGGGATGGAGATGATAAAGTGAGACTAGGTTCCATTATCTGTTTTTTTAAAAGACGCCATAAATTTAGCTATTACTCCAATAAGTGTGTACGTTGCGGCAAAAAAAGAGAGATTTAAAAGGATAACAAATCATAAGCTGTTTTTTTAGAATACTCTCGTATGATGAAGAGTATTTTTTTGTTTGAAAACAATGACTTGCTAAAACTAATGGTATTAGTTAAAATAAAACTAATACCATTAGTTTTCTAATCAGGAGGTTTGACTATTGAGAATTATCCACCATAATTATTTATATCAATTGACTTTTTTGCCAAGAATTTTTCCAGTGAACTGCTATCTCGTCGAGGAAGGGGAAGAATTAACATTAATTGATACAGCTTTGCCTTTTAGTTATAAAAAAATTCTCGCATTTGCTGAAAAACTGAATAAACCGATTACGAAGATTATTCTTACTCATGCTCATGGAGATCATATTGGATCATTAGATGCTCTAAAAGAAAGATTACCAGATGTGAAAGTCTATATATCTGTACGGGATGCTCGCATATTAGGCGGGGATCATACTATTGACAAGCAAGAGGAACCCTTTGTTTTAAAAGGCGGTTTACCTAAAAATATCAAGACAAATCCAGATGTGCTAATAAAAGAGGGGGATCAAATTGGTTCACTAATAAGTATTTCTTTACCAGGACATACACCAGGGAGCTTTGGTTTTCTCGATAAACGAGATACTAGTTTGATTACAGGAGATGCTTTTCATACAAGAGGAGGCTTTGCTATAAGTGGTCAATTTCGGTCTTTCTTTCCTTTTCCAGCAATGGCAACCTGGAATAAAGAGAAAGCCATTGAAAGTGCGAAGAAAGTGATGTCTCTAAATGTTAGTCTTTTAGCTACTGGGCATGGAGATCTACTCGAAAATCCACAGCCTTTGATAGAATCATTACTCCAAAAGGAAAGAGGATAAATATGACGCCAAGAGCAGGAATAACACATAATGATATTATTGTCACGGCAATCGAAATTGCCAATACGGAAGGATTAAAGGAAGTAACGATAGCTAATTTAGCTAAGCGGCTTCGGGTTAAATCTCCATCCCTTTATAATCATATCAAGGGGCTTCCCGATATTATGAATCTGTTAACATTGCGAGCTTTGGAAAGTTTATATCAGTTACTAAAGAAAGCAATAATGGAAGGGGAAAAAGCAGAGACTATTCATAATCTAAGTTTTGCCTACTTAACCTATGCTAGAGAGCAGCCAGGGCTCTACATGTTAACTATCGAGTCAGCATCGAAGAAAGGAGAGGAAATTCAAACAGCTGCAAATCAAATCATTCAATTATTAATAGAAGTATTAAAGCCATATGACTTAAACGAAGAAGAGACCATTCATGCCATTCGTGGGCTAAGGAGCATTCTTCATGGATTTGCCTCTATTGAAAATCAACAAGGATTTGGCATGCCGATAGAGGTAGATAAAAGCTTTCATTATTTGGTTTCTACTTTTATTGAAGGATTGGAAAAGCATTCATAAGTGCAAGTGGAAAGGGTCACTATTATAGTCGCCCTTTTTTTATGGCAAAAGTAGGAGGATTCACTAAAGACTTTTGTTTGGTTTAAAGAAAAGGAACATGTTAAAATAGTTCAGTTGCTTAACTATTTGCAATGATAAAAACATTGATTTTTGAGAAGAAGTTTTAAGAAAATAACTCTATCCTGTTGTATTTAATAGAAACATAGAGAAAGGAGTTACTATGTTAATTAGGGTAATGATTGCCGATAAAGATAAACGAGTGATTGCTCGTATTCGTTATTATTTAAAGGATCATAAGGATATAAAAATTATTGTCATGTGTGATAACGGCAATGATTTAGTTTATCAATATAAGAAGTGGAAGCCTGATTTGATAATAACAGAAGTCGATTTACCATCTATGAACGGACTGGAAGTCATGAAGCAATGTTATCAACTAGGGGACCAAATTCATTTTATTTTTTTAGCAGAAGATGAGAAGCATGCATTAGCAGCCTTGGAATTAGATGCTATTGATTTTTTGGTCAAGCCATTCAGAAGTTTTCGTTTATCTAAAGCTATTGAAAAAGCAAAACGAGTAATAGCGAGCAAGAGAGAAAGATATTCTTTCAACAATTTACCAGTTAAATATAATAAAGGCGTGTATTATATTAAAAAGGAAGAAATATATTTTATTGAAAAAATAGGCAAGAAATGTGTTATATATACGGACGCAGAAATAGTGGAGACTCGGGAGAATATCGGAGAATTATTACCGCAATTAGATGATACATTTTTTTTGTCGCATCGTTCCTATATTATCAATCTAGAAAAGGTGACAGAAATTAGTCCCTATAAGGAAACGTATATTGCTTATTTTGATGGAGTAAACAGACAAGCGAAAATATCAAAGTTGAAAATTAATGAGGTAAAGGAAAGAGTATCTTTGTTTTTATAAGCTAGCTAGTACTTTTATATCTTTTAAATAAAATTAAATATGTCGAAACATGGAATTTTATGTAGCTACTCTAAAATGACTAAAGTTCTGTTTAAAATGTATCTTTTTCATACAGAAATGACTAAAATTATGTCTAAATGGCGTTAAGTTCAATAGACAAATACTGACAGAATCGGTAAATTTACTTGTATGATTAGATAAATTTGAAAAATCAGGACTTTTCGTTTATTTTGGAGGATACCCTAAGTGGATATAATAACAAGATTAAAAAGCAAAAAGTTTTATCATGTATATCAGCCAATTTGGAATATAAAAGAATGGAAAATCATTGGATATGAATCATTGCTACGTATATCCCAAGAGCCAGACATCTCGTTAGAAGCTTTCTTCGCTGATGCGAGAAAAGAGAATTATTTATCTGAATTAGATACCTTTCTTATTAACGATACGATCGAACACTACCAGATACTTTCATCAAGAAGAAAGAAGCCACTATTTATCAATATATTTCCATCGACTATCATACATGAATCATTTGAATCATTAATTCTATCTTTACTTGAAAAATTCCCAGCCATGAATGGGAAGATTATCTTTGAATTAAATGAAACGGTATTAGAAGAAGAGCTATGGAATTCCCCTCTTTTTAAGGAGAAAATTGCCTTTCTAAAAGACAATCAGTTTCAAATTGCTTTAGATGATTTTGGGAAAGGAATAGCAAATTTTGAGAAAATCTTAGAGATTGCTCCTAGCTATCTTAAACTAGATCGCTATTTTTCCAACAATTTGGCTTTTTCTGCTGAAAAACAAAAACTGGTGCACTTATTATTGGATTTTGCGGATGAGAAGATGAAGGTCATCTTGGAAGGAATAGAAGAGGAAACAGATTTAGCGATGACTAAAGCATTGAAGGTTCCTTTTGGCCAGGGGTTTCTATTAGGAAAGCCGGAGATGTTGGTATAATTAGTTTTTAATGGATTATTTATTAAAAACAAGGACTAACATAAATGTTTTTTATAGAAAAAGCACGCTGCCGTATCATTGTGTTTAGATCTCAACTACTTACATGTGATCAAACATCTTATGGCAGCTTTTTTATATAAAGGAATCATAAAAAGTCGGAGAATCATAGAATGACATTGAAATTATGAATAAAATAAAGTTATATTTACATAAGGTTATATGAGGCATTTAAATAAGGGCTGTTGGATGAGTATCTATTACAGGGAAAAATACAGGGGATGCGATACTTTTTTGATTCTTCGTGCTGCATAGGTGATTCCGATAGTTTCATCAGTGAATAGGGAGTTAATGAGATGGAACATCAGGAGGTAGTTGTCTTATATAGAAAGGAGAAAGAATGGAAACGCTAACGATAGCGGTAGCTTGTATCGATTCGCCTATTAATTCATCTATCCATCATTTGATTGCTATCCATTCTAGTTTTAAAATAATAGGAGAAGCAAAGACTGGAGAAGAATTATTAGAATTAATTTATCGAGCGAAGCCTAATATTATAATTGTTGATTATGACTTACCATCTATCCATTCCACTATTTTTAATAGTGCCTATAAAGATTATCTCCCCGATTTCCAGCTTATTTTAGTAGGCAAGGATAAGAGAATGGCAATTGAAGCATTTAATTATTCAGCTGTTGGTTATTTGCAGAAGCCTATTATGGAATCATCCTTCCTATCCCTTTTATATAAAATAAAGGATTCTTATTCTAAAAGTAGAAGACAGATTCATACAGGGAAGGGAAAGCGGATCTTAATTAAATTAAGTAATCGATTTGTTTATATCCCAATAGAAGAAATTTTGTATATAGAAATAATCGCACGAAAAACAATGGTACATACAATCAAGAAGTCATATGAAACGTCAGAAACCTTTCTCTCCTTCGTAGACAGATTGCCGTGGTATTTTTATCGTACCCATCGTTCCTTTCTTGTTAATTTAAAGAAAATTGTTCGCATTGAATTATTCGGAGAATCCTATTTAGCCTATTTCTCTGGAACAGATAAGCGTGCAAACATATCAAAATTAAAAATACGAGAAGTCCATTCCTTGCTGATTCAATAAGAGGGGGATATTCTTTTACCATAAAAAGGGAAGCAGGAACCGTGGCTCTGCTTCCTTATTCTTTAATTAGAAGATAGATAAAATATGGAGCACCTAAACAGGATAGAACGAGCCCAACTGGTATTTCTGAGCCAACCATGAGACTTTTGGCGATGATATCAGATGTTAACAGGAGAAGTGCTCCTATTAGGGCCGCTATCGGCAGGAGTCGTTGGTGTTTTGGACCAACTAGCATTCTTGCTAAATGTGGTGCAAGAAGCCCTAAAAAAGAGATTCCTCCGCCAACTGATACACATGCTCCTGAAAGTCCGACAGCAAGCAGCAAAAGTAATCCTCGCTCTCTTTCAATCGAAACACCAAGACCCTTTGCCAGATTATCACCTAGCTGTAGTAAATTAATGGATTGGAATTTACTAATTGCAATTGGAACAAGAATAAGAATCCACGGTAAAAGGGCAAGAACATAACTCCAACTTGCGCTCCAAATACTTCCGGAAAGCCAAATTGTTGCTTGAGTAAAATCCCGGGGGTCCATCATCAATTGAAAAATGATGATTAAAGCACCGAAAGCAGCGTTAATGCCGATACCGACCAATACTAGGCGAACAGGCGTAACCCCATCCTTCCATGCAATGATGTAGATGAGTGCAGCAGCCATTAGAGCTCCGGCAAGTGCAAAAAATGGCATGATATAAACTGATAATGGACCTGCTTGAAAGGCACTTCCTTGAATAAAGAAGATATAAAGGATAACGGCAAATCCAGCTCCAGAATTGATGCCTATAATACCTGGATCTGCTAGACTATTTCGCGAAACCCCTTGTAAAATTGCTCCAGCAATCGCCATACCCATTCCTATTAAAACGGCAATTACAGAACGAGGTAATCGAAAGTTATATAGAATATTAAAGTTTTGAACAGTGCCTTTACCGGTAAAAGCTTCTATCATTTCCATCGGACTAATTTTTATGGTTCCCATATTTAGACTTAGAATAAAGACTAAAACGAGAGCAGTAAGTAAGGTGGTGCTAACAATATATATTTTTTTGTTCGCTAATTTTAAAGAAGACATTACAGACCCCTCCCTTCTCGACGTGCTAAATATAGAAAGAAAGGAACGCCAATTACCGCTGTTATCGCTCCTAATGGTGTTTCAAAAGGAGGGTGAATCAAACGGGCAACGATATCTGACAGCACTAACAAAAGAGCACCAACAACTGCCGAACAAGGAATAATTAATCGATAATCCGATCCTACAATAAAACGAACAATATGGGGAACAACGAGTCCTACAAACCCAATAGTTCCCCCGACTGCCACAGCAGCACCAGTTAAAAGCAAAACGACAATCGTCCCTAATAATTTCACTAGACCAACCTTTTGGCCTAAACCAGCAGCAATATCCTCACCTAAACTTAAAATGGTAATAGATTTACTAATGAAAAAAGCGAGAATTAGTCCTAGTATAGCTACAGGGATAAGTAATTTTACATTAATCCATTGTACTCCAGCTACTCCTCCTGCATACCAAAAGCTAATATCTTTTGCTACATCAAAGCGAAGGGCAATTCCAGTGGAAATGGAACCAAGAAAGGCACTAATAGCAGTACCAGCGAGTGCTAATTTCATAGGTGTTAATCCTCTTTTGGAGAGTGCGCCAATCAAGAAGACTAAAGCTGCCCCTAATCCTGCGCCAATGAATGCAAAGAGCATAATAGTCATATTGGAAACAGCAGACAGAAAAGCAAAGGCAATCGATACAGCAAACATAGCTCCAGATGTTACCCCCATTATAGAAGGGGAAGCGAGTGCATTTCTCGTCATCCCTTGCATAATGGCACCAGATACAGCAAGGTTTGCTCCGATAAAGGTTGCAGCAAGTGCTCTTGGCAGGCGTAAACGATAAACAATTTGATGAGCAGTGGACGTATTATCGAAATGAAATAGTCCTTGTATAACTGTTGATAGGTTAATATCGGCTACTCCTAAAATGATGGACATGCAAATAGAAAAGAAAAGCATTATAAGACCAATTATGAGAACCAAAGTGGCAGCTTTTGGTCTAAATATGGCAGCTTGATCATTTTCAATAGAGTTACTTTTACTCATGAGGAACCCACTTTCTAATAAAATAGAGAGAAAAATAGTAAATAATAGTATGTAAATGGTTAAATAATAATGGATATCGGAAACATTTCAATTAATTTTACTATAAAATTAATTGAAAATCGATATTATTATTGAAAGTGATAATCGTTATCATTTATAATTTAAATATAACATAACCTATTAGGAGGATACGTAATGAATAACCGGAAAATGAAATCGGTATTATTTATTTGTTTACTACTAGTTTTCACTGTTCTTGCGGCATGTGGAAATAATAGTAAAGAAAATAACAATAAAGAAAATGGTGCTTCCCAAGAAACAAAGGAACGAACATTAACAGATGCTATCGGAAATGAAGTGAAAGTTCCGGCAGAGCCAAAAAGAATTATCGGTTCTTACTTAGAAGATGATTTAGTATCATTAGGGGTAACGCCAGTTGCTCAATGGTCCATTAGAGAAGGAAAAGGAGTTCAAGCTTATCTGCAAGACTCGTTAAAAGATGTTCCAACTATTGACTCTTCATTGCCTTATGAGGCAGTGTCCAGCTTTGCTCCTGATTTAGTATTAATGTCATCGGGCGCACAAGTAGAGGGAGCTAAATATGATCAATACGCGAAACTTGCTCCTACCTATGTTGTTTCAAAGGAAAATAATAACGACTGGCGCAAGAGACTTCAAACAATTGGAGAAGTAATTGGCAAAAAGGACGAGGCAGAAAAAGTATTAGCAGACTATGACCAAAAGGCAGAAGATGCAAAAGGGAAGATTCAAGCATCTATTAAGGATGAATCAGCAGCAGCAATCTGGCTTGTATCGAATAAATTATTTATTGTGGGAGAAAATGTATCAAGCGGAGCGGTTCTATATGGCGATTTAGGCTTGAAGGTTCCAGAAGTAGTAAAAGAAATATCCGCTACCGCAACAGGAAACTGGTCAGCTATTTCATTAGAAAAACTAGCTCAATTGGATGCCGATCATCTTTTCTTAATCAACAGTGATGGCGAAGGAGCAGAAGTGCTAAAAGATTCCTTATGGTCTAATATTCCAGCCGTGAAAAAAGGAAACATTTATGAATACGGTCCAGACACAAGCTGGCTATACTCGGGTCCAATCGCCAATACACAAATCATTGACGACGTAGTAGAAAGTCTAGTGAAATAAGCAGAGGGAACGTTCTTCGGAGGACTTTCTCCATAAAAAAGCCAAGTAGAAGTGGAAATACTTTTACTTGGCCTTTTATTTTTATGAAAAATGTTTAAAAAACGAATAATTTATCCTCTAGAGTATCTGCAAGCGGAAATCCAGTATATATGTTGCACTAGAGCTTCAGCAATATATTAATCGCTAATTAATTGTTTTTAAAGTGAATAAAGTATTTCTGATTCCATCTGTTTCCACTTTTACTTGAGTTTCACTATCCCCATTTTTTTGGACATAGATAACTAATTTACCATGATTTGATGTTCTAAAAGGCTCGGTGTAATCGGTTACGTCATCTAATTTTCCGTTTTCTATTCCTAAGAGTCTTCCATTTTGCACAGAAACGGCTACTTTCTGACTATAATCTGATAACTTTCCACTTCTATCTAGAAGGGAGCACTCTATTTGGATGACGTCCTGAGTTATATTAGGAAACACTGATTGTAAGACATTCTTATATATTTCTGGTATTTCCCATATATCTAATTTTAATTGTGCTGGGGATAAAACAGGGGCTAATTCCTCCGCGACTACTTTATCTCCTATGTATCCCAAAGCTTTGATAGGAGACTCTGTTGCAGCTACATATGTAACAAAATAACCAAAGTCTTCATCAAACTTTAATGGTATCCTATTTCCATTTAGCTCTACTTCAACTTGCTCGCAATTGGAAAAACAGATGACCTCTACTTTTTCACCTATACAGTAATCCCACTTTTTCGATAGTTCCTTTATCTGAGAATGATTATTCGTATTAGTTTCTAATGGACGAGTAACTAAATAAATCATAGGTTCCTCTGTCCACCAGCTTTTCCGAAGAAAATAAAGTGTTTTCTCATTTCCGGCTAAATCTAATACTCCTGCTGCGGATCCGTGTATGGGCCATCCATGAGCTTCTCCAAGATAATCGATACCAGTCCATAAGAACTGTCCTGATATATAAGAAGTATCTCGAACAATCTTCCATTGTGAATATCCATGTCCATTTTCGCTGCCTATGATTGGCTGGTTTGGGAACATTTTATGATGTTCCTCATAAAGATGCTCTTTATAATTGTATCCTATTAAATCGACTTCAGTTAATAAGCCAGTTTGGCTGGACAATTCTGGAAAAGCCGCAGCTAAAGTTACAGGTCTTGTATCATCAATCGACTTAACCGTTTTAATTAATCTATTGGCGATTGTTGTGAGTCTAGTAGTATCTGGCCTATTTGGATTATAAATTCTTTCTTGAGCTGGTTTGTTCGCATCATTATTACCTGTCATTTCTTCAAATAAAGGATTTGCATAGGGGTCATTAGGATAATCAATTTCGTTGCCAATACTCCATGCAATGATGGAAGGATGATTTCTATTTCTGATGATCATATTTTTTAAATCATCTTGGTGCCAATTTGGAAAATGATGAGCATAGCCTTCGATTTTAGGTGGATAAACATTATGCCCTTGCCACCATTTGTTTTTGGGGTTTTCCCATTCATCAAAGGCTTCATCAATCACTAGAAAACCTAGAATATCACATAGGGTATACAGTTCAGGAGCATGTGGGTTGTGAGCCATGCGAATTGCGTTACATCCCATTTCTTTTAACTTAGAAAGCCTTCTTACCCATACACTTACAGGCACAGCAGTCCCAAAGCAGCCAGCATCCTCATGAAGGCACACACCTTTTAATTTCATATTTTGGTTATTAAGGAAGTATCCTTTATTAACATCAAATTGAGAAGTTCTAATTCCTACGTGATTAGTATAGGCTGAATGGACTTTGTTGTCGTCTGCTTCATAATATAGATGAGTATGGAGCATATATAGATTTGGTTCATCAGTTGTCCATAATTTGGGATTATCTAGTTTTTCATTAAATGTAATATTCGACGTTTCCTGTGGATTTAGTTTTATTTTCTTTTCAAAACAATAGGTTTGTTCCCCATCGATAGAAACTAATTCGTTCACAACTCTTACATCACTAGCAGCAGGATATGTATTTGTGATTAAATGCTGAATACGAATGTTGGAGACATCTGTTTTGGTCTCTAGTGTAGAGAATGTAGTTCCGTATTTTGGGATATAAATGTAATCATGTATTTCCAGCCAAACATTTCTAGTAATCCCAGATCCGTTATACCAACGAGAATCAGCAATATCTGAATGGTCAACTCTTACTGCAATGACTAATTCATTATCTGGTGTATACGGAAGAATTTCTGTTAAATCAAAGGTAAAGGACGAGTATCCAGATGGTCGAATGCCATGATTGTATCCATTAATCCACACTTGAGCATTCTTATAAACACCATCAAAGGTCAATTGAACAACACTATTATCGATATTGGTAAAGTCTGTTAATGGGATATGACATCTGTACCAGCCAATTCCTCCAGGTAAATAACCAGTACCACTAGAATTATTTTTACTAAATGGCATGGTAATGCTCCAGTCATGTGGGACGGTTACGGGTTGCCAAGATTTATCCTCATAATCTTTTTGCCAAGCATTAGAATCATCGCCTTGAAAGAATAACCAGTTAGAAATTTTATAGTTTCTCATATTATGAACACTCTCTTTCGAAAAATATAATTTGTATATTGATACTTTTTCTTAAACTATTTTCTAATAGACCACTAGTTTTCAAGTGAGTAAGTGTTTTCTTTTTGACTCTTCCCCCATAATGATAGGAAGAGTATGATTTCTCATGCGATTCTCGTGTTACAGGATTGCTATGGTTTTTTTACCTTTCTGCAAAGAGCAGGAAGAATTGTCTTAGTAAATACTATATAGGTGTGGCACAGGATCAAAAATTGTTCTTTCAACAGCTTAAGCATTAAATTAAATTAAATTGTATTAAAGTACATTCCAAGAATCTCCTAACCAAAAGTTATTGTTAATACCATTGAGTGCATAGATACCTTGCGTAAAGAAGTAATCTCCGTAAATTAAGCCAGTATCTAAATTTTTTTTCTCTGGCCAATGACTTGTTCCGTGAATAATGAGTGCTTGATTTTGATCATCTTCTATTGTTGCTGCGTGTTCGTATAGTCGTTTTAATAAGTCCCTTCCGAAAGCTAAGTAAAATCTTTTTTCCTCCAAAGGTGCATATTGGGAAATTAATAAGGTGCCACAAGCAGCTATTGCAGAAGCAGAGGAATCTCGATAGTCATATTTCGTTCCATCAGTATGGGAAGGAATTCGAAAATTCCAAAGAGGAATAGGGTCATGTTGCAGGTGTAACGCGAAATGGTTCGTTACTTTCATTGCACTAGATAAGTAGCGTTCTTCTTTCGTATAATGATAGGCAATCGCAAAACCAAATATAGCCCAACTACATCCACGAGACCATGAACTATTTTTTGAATACCCCTGACCGCCAAGTTTTTCTATTAATTCACCTGTTAAAGAATTAAATCTAACCATTTGATGAACAGAACCATCGTTCCGAATAAAGTGCTTTAAGACCATATCGCAATGAGCTTTTGCAGCCACCATAAAGCGAGGATCACCGGTTTCTTCAGATGCCCAGAAAAGCAATCCCATATTCATCATGCTGTCAATGATAACAATGCCACTATTATCATTAGTCCCATGCCAATTGTTCCATGCTTTAAAGAAATGACCAGCACTATTAAAACGTGCGAGCAGCATATTAGCAGCAAGAAGTGCTGTATTCTTCGCTGTTTCATCAGCAGTTATTTGGTATCGGGCTAAGCTCGTGAGTGTCCACATAAATCCTATATCGTGATCCACTTTGTTTGGATTATTTAATAAGTAATCCATCTTATGCTCAAGCTGAATGGCTAAATTCTTGAAAGCGTATTCATTAGTCGCGTGATAGACATTCCACAAAATCCCAGGCCAAAATCCTGCTGTCCACCATTGAGGGCTTTCCTTATCATACTTACCCTGCTTTGTTGCATGAGGGAAGGATGCACCAATATCGATTGCATTTTTGGTCGTTTTCCTTTCGATAAAAGCACTAGCTTCCTTAATCCATTTGTCCATAAAATGTACGTCCTTTCAAAATTCGAGTTTGTTTCAAGTGGAAGAAGATGGTGTTTGCTCAAGATAAGAAAATGTAAATATTTTGTTATAATGATAGTTTACTACTTTTACTAAAAAAAACAAAGCGTGATTTTAAAATGAACCCTTATTTATCAATGATAATTGTTGATTGAATCTGATTATTAGGATTTTTTATGTAATGATAAAAAGTAAAAAACAGAGATTTTTGTAGTGTTTATACTAAAAAAACATTATAATTCAAAAAAGAATCAATGGAGGTGGATGTAATGCTTAAATTAAGTATCAGTGATAAATATGGAAATATAAAAAAGGGGAGGAATGATTATGAAGAGGAAAGTCACAACTTAGAAAGTGCTGGAGATACTATGTGCGATATTGCTTCCCAAGATTTTATATTTGAAGAGGGGGATGAGATTAATATATTTGTAGCACAGAAAAATCAATATTTGATGGTTAAGCTAGATGAAAGTCTGGATAGTACAATTGTCTTTATTCCAAGTCATAGCTGGACGTACAGAATAAACATGGAGCAAACGGCAAAAGAGGCAATGCCAGATCATCGTTTTAAGAGCAAAAGACATTATTTAGGTGTTAGATATGCGACAAATGAAGAGATTAGAAGATATCAGAATTGGGCATTAAATCCTCATGATCAAAAGGAGTTTTCAGGAGCTTATCCTCATGCGAGTGCAAATGTAGAAACTAGAAATGATGCAACATTCTTTGCGTGCAATGCAATAAACGGAATATATGCAAATAATAGTCATGGGTCCTATCCGTACCAATCTTGGGGAATAAATCGGCAGTCTGATGCAACATTGACAATTGATTTTGGTAGATTGGTTGAGGTAGATAAGATTGGTATAACAATCAGAGCAGATTTCCCTCACGATAGTTATTGGACCGAAGTTACCTTGCTATTTTCAGACGCATCAAGCGAAACATTCAGCTTGCAGAAAAACACAAGTCCACAATTTTTTTATTTTAAAAAGAGAGCGGTAACATATGTTCAATTAACAAACTTGGTCAAAGCAGAGGATGAGTCACCGTTTCCTGCTTTGACCGAATTTGAAGTATATGGAATAAATAAATTATAAGGAAGCAATTTTCCTTATTCACGTGGTTTAGCGGTGGAAGCCCTTTTGATTAATTCAGTAGTTAATATGATTCTGCGATCTATTTTTGGAGCGGAAATTCTTTGATTCAATGTCTCCATACCGATTTCCCCCATTTCTTCTGTGAAAATTCGTACGGTTGAAAGGGGAGGATTGGTATATTGACTGAACGCTAAGTCATTGATGCCAATAATAGAGATATCCGCTGGTATTTTTATATTATTTGCAGTTAACACGTTCATAATGCCAATAGCCATAGCATCATTACCAGCGAGGATAGCAGTAGGAAGATTTCCCCCCCATTTTGCCAAAGCTTGTTTAGCTAGATCTGTACCAGTTTCAGCTGATAGGTAAGTATTTGTTGCAACGAAAAAATATTTTTCGTCATAATATCCCAAATGTTTCATCATGTCTATGTAAGTGTTCGTTACTGGAGTGCGGTACGTACGATAGCCATATAAATTATTACTTTCTTCTGCACCTATAAAGGCTATTCTTTTATGTCCAAGTTCGAGCAGATGCTGCAATGCTAATTCGGCAGCATAAGAGAAATCGCTATTAACAGTATCGAAGTTGTTTAAAGGAAAATTTGTGCCGACAAAAACCACATTGTCATTTTTTGATAGTATCTTATCAATCGTAATTTTATCGAATTTTCCGATGCAAAGTACTCCATCAACATTGCTTAAAGAATCATTTAGATCAGAGTATTTCATTAAATAATAGCCAAGTTCTTGGGCTTTTCTTTCGGCTCCTATTCTTATAGACATATAATAAATATCATCTAACTCTTGTTCGCCAATACGCCACTGTATAATGGCAATGCTTTTTTGCTTTGCTTTTTGTTCCGCACTTTTCTTTTTCTTTTGTTTGTATTTTGTGTAGTTTAATTCTTCCGCAATTTCAAATATTTTACGTTTTGTGTCCTCCGTTACGGATAAATTTTTGTCCTGATTTAATACGCGAGAGACGGTAGAAATGGAGACACCAGCTTTTTCGGCAATATCTGTAATAGTGGCCATATGTAAATTCCTTTCAGTAATTCTTTTAATATAATAATATCTGAACTTTAGGAAAAAAACTACGATGTTTCCTGTTTATTTAGTCAAAAAGGAGAGGGATTTGGTTTTATCAATTTCTGAGCCAGATCAATGATAGAAAATTTTTAATGGAATGGAGAGTTTTACTTATGACGAGAAGAAAATGGTTAGAAGCAATGGATAAGATCGCATATCCAGTAATTAAGGCATTAAGTGAAGAGAAATTACATCAAGAATTGCCAACAGATTTTCATCCCGATCGTAAATCATATGGAATGTTAGAAGCTTTTGGACGAACGATGACTGGTATCGCTCCGTGGCTTGAGTTAGATTCTATCTCGGAATCGTCAGAAAGAAAGATGCAAAAGAGATATCGACAAATGGTTCTTCTGTGTTTAGATAAAGCAACAAATCCATACTCTAAGGACTACATGAACTTTACCGACCCGGGTCAACCACTAGTTGATGCTGCTTTTTTAGCTCATTCGATTATTCGTGCGCCGAAACAAATTGGAGACGCGCTTCCAAAGTATGTGCGAGAAAATATTATTCTAGCACTAAAGTCAACGAGAAGAACAATGCCTCCTAATATGAATTGGAATCTTTTTTCTGCCATGGTAGAAGGAGCATTATATGTTCTAGGAGAGAAGGAATACGATTTGCTTCGAGTAATTTATGCTATTAGACTATTAGACGATTGGTATGTAGGGGATGGCGTTTATGGGGATGGTCCAGTCTTCCATTGGGATTATTACAACAGCTTTGTTATACAGCCGATGGCAATAGATTTATTAAATCTATTCTATCACCAAAGTAAAGAGCTGGAAAATTATCGGGAAAAAATGCTGCCAAGATTCATTCGTTATGCAGCAATTCAAGAAAGAATGATAGGACCTGATGGAACTTATCCTGTGATTGGCCGATCTAGTACATATCGATTTGGAGCATTTCAAGCTTTAGCTCAATCAGCATTGCAACATGCCTTGCCTGCTACAGTCACTCCTGCTCAAGTCAGATGTGGGTTAACAGCTATAATGGAAAAAGGAATGCAAGCACCTGGAACCTTTGATGAAAAAGGGTGGTTGTTACCCGGAGTATATGGACATCAACCTGCATTAGCGGAATCTTATATTGGCATTGGAAGCTTATATCTCTGTTCAGCAGTGTTTTTACCACTGGGATTATCTGAAGAAGACGCTTTTTGGAATGATCAGGATGAAGAATGGAGTAGTAAAAAAATATGGCAAGGGAAAGAGGGTGCGATTGATCAGAGCATTTAGAAGATTAAAGTGAGTCCAAACGAACGGTAAACGATTATTCGTAATGTTGGCGTTTTTTTTTTGATGAACGTTTTTAAGGGGAGGTTTTCACCTCTCCTTTTTAGTCGTCTATTGTTCAGTATGTAACCAAACCCTAAATTAAAAGGGCTCTTCTTTATCTGTATAGTAAAACTTAAAATCAATGTTCTGATTATAATTTCCGAAGCCTTTACCGAATAGTGTGCATCCACCGACGTTTTCGGCATCTTCTTTGACTTCTATCCGAAGACTCCATACGCTTTTTTCAAGAGCAAGGCGATTAAAAGAAATCCATGTAAGCTGTTTTCCGTTTATCCAAACTCCATAATCAGTAATTCTAATTTTTAAATTCGTACCATACTGATTAAGTTTTGGTGACCACCAGTCTGGATTGTACTTTCCTTTCGTGTCAACGAAATCACCAGGGCTAGTCCACGTACCAATTTCCACATTATTCAAGGAAAATGTTATATCAGATGGCCAGACATTATTTCCCCCAGGAAATTCAGAGGAGATTTCTAAGTTTATATCAACCATTTCTAATTTATCTGTATTCTTTAAAGGATTAATGATTTTATATTCGAGAAAGCCTGTTGTAAACCATAATATTGCTGCGTTAAATCGATCAGTATCCATAAAGTATTTAGGTTCGTCATACTCCCCGATAAGATGTTCTATACTGGCGATTCCGCAAGTAGGGGTAATAAGGTAATCGACATATTGTCCAATAGGAATAGAGGTTTCGTAAAATTCGAAAGCCTGAAATATTTTCTTTGGAAATTCAATTTCTATTAAATCGACTTTTAATATCGACTGCTTTTGTAGACCAGCCTTCCCAGGGATTTTTTCGGTTTTTATCACACCGGATTCCTCTAAGATTTTAATATGTTTTGCAACAACTGGATTACTCAAACCAAGCTCGTGTGCTAATTCCTTAACATTCATACGTTTGGTAGAAAGTAGTTTAATAATTTTAATGCGAACAGAGCTAGCGATAGCCTCAAGTATGGGCAGCGATTCTTCTGATAAGGTTATTTTCATTTTTGTTTTCCTCTTCTCCCAAAAAAAAGTTAGTAGTAAGACTAATCGATCACAAGGATTATTCGATAATACAGAAAAAATAGTTATCTTTTAAAGTAATGTGTCAGAAAAAGTTAATCTTTGCCTATTATTTTACTAAAAAATTATTATTTTTGCTATTTACTTTTAATTGGTAAAAGCTTATCATAAAAACATGAAAGCGGAAACAATATTATTAAATCAAAATATATATTGCAGTCCGAAATCATAATTAGCTTACTTTTTTTAGTAAAAAAGTTATTCTTTCAGTATGAGTAAGGAGAAAAAGTAAAAATCGGGAGGTCTCAACAAATGAAAAAATGGAAAAAACTAGGGTTTTCAGTATTGCTTGCTTCCACTACTCTCTTATCTACTGCCTGTGCAGGCGCCGCTAATTCTGATGCAGACTCAGGCGACGGCAAAACGACAATTGAATTTATGCATTGGGGCGGAGATGAAACTTTTGAAGGAGTTTACCAAGAAAGAATTGAAAATTTCGAAAAGGAAAATCCTGATATCAAAGTAAAAACGATAACCGTTGCCGATGATTATGATACAAAGCTACAGACCATGATTGCTGGTAAACAAGCACCGGATGTAGCACAAGTAGCAGAAAACGGTTCTGGTTTTGCATCCAAAAATGCATTTATAGATTTGACCGATAAAATTAAAGAAGCAAATATCGATATTGCAGCAACATGGGGAAGTGCTATTGATCTTTATACATTAGATAATAAAATTTTTGGTATACCAGATCGTGGCGGCTCTTCCCTTTTATACTACAATAAAGTTTTATTTGATGAAGCGGGAATTGAATATCCAAATGAAAATTGGACAATCGATGATTATTATAAGGCTGCAGAAACCTTGACAAAAGACACTAATGGTGATGGTGAAATTGATCAATGGGGAAGTACAGCAGGTGACTATCAATTAATTTGGGGCAACTTCCTGCGAGCAAATGGCGGAGCTGTAATCGAGGATGGCAAAGTTGTAATTGATTCAGCAGAAAACCAAGCAACCATCAAAGCGTATGATGAAGCTTTTAAAAAGTGGAGTGTCTCTTATCAAATTGCCGAAGATAAAGTTAACCGTTTTCAGGCAGGGCTTGTCGGAATGAATATGACAGGATTCTGGGATATGAATAGTAATGCAAAAGTAATTGGAGACAAATTTGATTACGGAATTGCCCCTATGCCGATTGGAACAGAAAAAACATCTTGGTCAACTGGTAGTGCATTAACTATTTCTACTCAATCTAGTGAGAAAGAACAAGAAGCATCTTGGAAGTTTATTGAATATATGGCTAGTGAGGAAGCGCAACAATTAGTAGGAAAAGGTTTGTATGACTGTCCTGCAAACTTAAAAACCTTAAATTCCGATGAGTTCTTAAATCAAAAGGTTGAAGGTCATGAGATTGATTTAAGTGCGATTCCGGTTGCCCAAGAACGTGTCGTGATTGATGAATTATTAACTGGTCCTTGGTATTCAGAAGCGACAACAGAAGCGCGTGCGAAAATTAAAGAAATGCTACTAGGGAACTTAACTCCTGAAGAGACTCTTTCTACACTGCAAAAGAATTTAACTGATATTGTTGCAAAATATTAAGTTAGTAGAGTGATAACTACTATGTGTGAGCGGTTTCATGGAGAAATCCTCACACATATCTCATGAGGGAGGCCAGAATGATGGAAGTGAAATTGGCAGAATCTACAATGTCCAAAATATCTAGTAAAGAGCACCGCGTTAAAATGAATAGAAGATGGTTCTTTATTTTCATCTCTCCATGGTTAATTGGGTTTCTTGGATTAACAGTAGGACCGATGATTTATTCGTTTATTATGAGCTTTACAGACTGGGATATGCTAACAAAAATGGAGTTTGTTGGACTGGAGAATTATATCAATCTATTTAAAGACCAAATATTTCTTCTAAGTGTAAAGAATACGTTCATTTATGCACTTATGAGTGTTCCGGTAAGCTTATTGGTTTCACTTGGTATGGCATATTTACTTAGCTTTAAATTAAAAGGCATGAGATTCTTTAGAACCTTATATTATCTACCTGCAATTGTTCCTATCGTTGCCAGCTCTATTTTATTTACCAATATTTTAGCTGCAAATGGATTGTTAAATAAAGTATTGGGATACATTGGTATTGATGGTCCGGCTTGGTTACTTGAAAAAGGAGCTGTACTATATGGATTTGTCTTACTAGCACTGTGGGGTGTGGGAGGTACGATGGTTTTATTGCTTTCCGCCATTAACAGTATTGGGGACGAAATGTATGAAGCGGCAATGATGGAAGGAGCAAGCCGTTTGAAAATGTTTAGATCGATTACAATACCGCTGATTTCACCAGTTATCTTCTTCAATTTAATTACGGGGATTATTGGATCCTTACAAACATTCACCCAAGTGTATTTATTAACAGATGGTGGACCAGATAACGCCAGCTCCATGATTGTTCCTTATCTTTATAAAAATGCATTTTCCTATTATCGAATGGGATATGCTTCCGCGATGGCATGGGTCTTATTTGCGATCATTTTGGTTCTCTCCTTGATTGTCTTAAGATCATCCAAGATGTGGGTATTCTACGAAGAGGAGGTTAAATAATATGTTAGATAGACATTTAAATTTGCCGAAGAAAATAGTGGTGTACCTAGTACTTTGTTTCTTTGGTTTCATATTATTTGCCCCATTTTTATATATGGTTTCGATTTCGCTTGCGTCTCCGGAGACAAACATCATACAAAACTTCACCTTCTTTCCAAAGGAGTTTTATTGGAGAAATTTCATAGAACTATTTTCTAATATATTTGGGGGATCTCGCCCGATAGGGTTATGGTTCTTAAATACCATGTTTGTCGTTATTTTAAGTATTATCGGGCAGATATTTTCAAGTTCATTGGTAGCATACGGATTTGCTCAGATGAAATATAAGCATAAGAACAAATATTTTCTATTATTGTTAGCGACAATGATGCTTCCTGCTCAAATAACACTGATTCCAGTTTTTGTTATCTTTAGAAACTTAGGTTTATATAATACGTTGTGGCCGTTAATTATTCCACAATTTTTTGCTTCAGCATATAACGTTTTCTTTACAAGACAATTTATGACTGCCATTCCTGGTTCTCTTTATGAAGCAGCTGAGATGGACGGATTAAATAATTTTGGTATCTATCGGAAAATAGTATTGCCCCTCATCATGCCTGCGCTGGCGGCAATTGCCATCTTTACTTTTAATCATGCTTGGGGAGATGTAATGGGCCCATTAATTTATATTTCCGATTCAAGTAAATTTACCTTAGCTTTAGGTGCTGCGAATTTATCAGCATCCACAAACCCTACAGGTACACTTAATACGTCTCTTGTTATGTGTTTATCATTGCTTTTGTCAATACCACAAATTCTGTTGTATTTCTTTGGTCAGAAATATTTGTTCCAATTGAAATTGGGTGTAGGTAGCAGTGGAACGAAATAAGAAAGGAGTCACCTATGAAAAAAGACGAGTGGTTATACAGACTCTATCATTACTCTAGTTACTTTAACTATATTATTTGGTTATTTGAAATGAATATGCTCTTTTTGCTCATGAACTTACCATTCGCAGTATTAATTTTTATTTTGGATATACGCCTAGGGACTTTGCCTATCCTTTATCTTTCATCGGTGACTCTCGTTCCTTCCACCTATGCTGTTATTAGAACGTTGAAAGATGTTACAACTGAGCCGAAGGTTATGAAGAATTTCTTTATTCATTTAAAAATAGGATATAAAAGACTTTTGAAGCTGTCTTTAATATTGCTGTTTTTTTTATGGATTATGGTCGGAAATATCTTTATTACTGCACAACTGCCAAGACTCCAAGTACTTTTTTGGTTAAACATCCTTTTTCTATTAGTTCTTATTACATTTACGATTAACTTCCTAATTGTAATGGCGAACTGGAAGCAGACGATTAAAGAAACAGCCATCTTAACTATTAAATTAGCAATAGTAAAGTCTATAAGAAGTAATTTGAATTTTTTAATTTTGATAGGAACCTTTATTTTATTGAAACTATTTCCAATCTATTTATTGATGTTTGGGGCATCGGTAGCTATTCTGTTATGTATGATAAATTTTAAACCAGTAATAGACTTTGTAAATCGAGAAATAGAAGAAGCAGCTTAGAAAGAAATTATCTCAAGAAAGAAGTACTGTTTATCTGCGGAAATGGGATATCCAAGGTCTTTTTACATAGAGTATATTGAAGTGGTTAATTTATTCTTCTGTTATTATCATACTGTTGAAAATGTTATCAATATTCTTGAGGTGAAAATTATATGACATTTTTACATTTTGCTAAGACTCCACCTATGGGGTGGAACAGCTGGGATTGTTATGGTGCGTCTGTTAGAGAAGAAGAAGTGAGAGAGCATGCTTTATTTATGAGCAAGCATCTTAAATCATATGGATGGGAGTATATTGTAGTAGATATTCAATGGGCAGAGCCAGCTGCCAAATCGACTAGATATAATCAATTTTTCCCTTTGAATATGGATGACTATTCTAGATTAATTCCGGCAGAGAATCGCTTTCCTTCCTCTAGTAATGGACAAGGTTTTAAAGCTTTGGGGGAATATATTCATCAATTAGGATTGAAGTTTGGCATTCATATCATGCGGGGAATTCCTAGACAGGCTGTTCATCAAAATACGGCTATTAAAGGAACGGATAAACGAGCCAGAGATATTGCGTTGAATAATATTTGTCCTTGGAATTCGGATATGTATGGCGTAAACGTTGATTTGCCAGAAGGTCAGCTGTACTATGATTCGCTAATAGAGCTTTATGCTTCATGGGGTGTAGATTTCATTAAAGTGGATGATATCGCCTATTCAAGATTATATGATGATGCCCATAAAAAAGAAATTGCAGCAATTCGTAAAGCGATTGATAAAACCAAGCGACCGATTGTTCTTTCTTTATCTCCTGGTCCTGCACAGTTGAAAAATGGAACATTTTTGCAGGATCACGCCAATATGTGGAGATTAACGGATGATTTCTGGGATCATTGGGATGCGTTATATCGAATGTTTGATCGAGCAGCTGAGTGGGTTTCCTATGTTCGCCCGGGAAATTGGCCAGATTGCGATATGTTGCCATTGGGCCATATTGGGATTCGGGCTGTGGATGGAGGAGGGGGAGATAACTGGACAAGGTTTACAAAGAACGAACAGTATTTGTTGATGACCTTATGGACCATTTTCCAATCCCCATTAATGTATGGTGGAACATTGCCGGATATTGATGATTTTACTCTAAGCTTATTTACAAATGAAGAAGTACTAGATATGTATCGAACGCTGACATATCGTCGACAAGCTTATCGAGATGATAACTGGATCGTTTGGGAAGGACGAAGTGAACATAATGAATATATTGCCCTCTTTAATGTGGGTGACTCTAATCTTGAGATTCCTAGTGAGCTATCTAATAGATTTATTGGAGCGAATAAAGTAGTGAGAGATTTATGGGGGAATAAGGATACCTGCTTGGAAAAACAAATAGTAAATGCTCACGGGGCAATATTAATTAGAAAGTAGCAACATGGAATGTCTGCATATCATTGTCATCTTAAATTCTATAAACTGCTGAACAGTCTGCATTTCTAGCAAAATTACAGCCTTACTCTGTTAAACCAGTTAATAGTTTTTAAGGTGGTTCTTCTGAATTCCCTATTAACTCTACCATTTTAAGTAACCTACAAACAGCAATTGCTGCAGCTCTATCATGCCTGCCACACCAGTCACAAGTCAGTTTACTAGATGATTGAAAATCAACTAGAATCAAATCACTTTTTGCTTGGCAGAGAATCCATGAAGAAACATCTCCTGCATCTTGGTCACTGTGTGTTTTTAGATATTCCCTCCTATTTGCAAAAAGAAATAGAGAAGTACAAAAGGGCAAATACAATATTTTACTACTTAAATAGAGAGGTGTATAAAAATGAAGAGGTTTGAAATAAAGGATGATTTTTATCTAGATAATCAGCCATTCAAAATTATATCAGGTGCCATCCATTATTTTCGGGTGGTTCCAGAGTACTGGTTAGACCGCTTGGAAAAATTAAAAGCATTGGGCTGTAATACGGTAGAAACTTATGTTCCTTGGAATTTACATGAGCCGCATCAAGGAATATACGATTTTGAAAAAAGATTGGATGTACGTAAATTTATTCAACTAGCTGGTGATTTAGGCTTGTATGTGATTCTTCGTCCAGCTCCATATATTTGTGCGGAATGGGAATTTGGGGGATTACCGTACTGGCTGATTAAAGATCCAAGTGTGAAAGTTCGTTTTGAGAATCCGAAATTTATGGAGAAAATTAGTAGTTATTTTGCGCATCTTTTTCCTCAAGTTGTAGATTTGCAAATTACAAATGGCGGCCCTATCATTTTGATGCAGGTAGAAAATGAATACGGTGGATATGCCAATGATAAAAATTATATGGAGAGAATGGCGGACATGATGAAGAGTCATGGCGTAAATGTTCCGTTCGTCACCTCTGACGGACCATGGGGAGATATGTTAGAAAATGGTTCTATCCCGGAAACGGCTTTACCAACTATTAACTGTGGGTCAAAAGTGAAGGAACATTTTAAACGACTTAGAGCATTTCATGGCACAAAAAAACCACTAATGGTGATGGAATTCTGGATTGGTTGGTTTGATGCATGGGGAGATGTCATTCATCATACGACAGATGCAGAGGAATCAGCACACGAATTAGCCGATATTTTAGAAGAAGGATCAGTGAATATTTATATGTTCCATGGGGGGACAAACTTTGGCTTTACAAGTGGTGCCAATTATTATGAGAAATTGGCGCCAGATGTGACAAGTTATGATTATGATGCATTACTTACAGAATGGGGCGATATTACACCGAAGTATCGTAAATTTCAAGAAGTAATTGCAAAATTTACCACTATACCTGAAGTGCGTTTTTCAACAGAAATAGAAAAAATTGCTTATGGTGAATTAAAGGTACGGGCTAAAACATCCTTATTCCATAACCTTGATAGCTTGAGCAAGAGGTTCCATCATAACTATCCACTGACAATGGAGGAGTTGAATCAAGGGACTGGATATATTTATTATCAAAGTCAAATTGGTAAGGCACGTCCAATTGAAGATTTTCGCTTGATTGAATGTATGGATCGAGCACAAATTTTTATTAATGAGAACCATATAGCCACGCAATATGATTTAGAAATAGGACAGAAATTAGAATTTGAATTAACAGAACCAAAAAATCAATTAGGCATTCTAGTGGAAAATATGGGGAGAGTCAATTATTCCGTAAAAATGAATCATCAAGAAAAAGGAATTCGGGATGGGGTAATCATTAATGGAGCTTTTCAAAGTGAATGGGATATCTATTCTTTACCCATGGATAATCTGAATAAATTAGACTTTGAAGCAACCTGGCAATCCGGGCAGCCAGCTTTCTATCAGTTTACATTTAATGCTTCGACTATAGGAGATACATTTATTGATTTAGAAGGATGGGGGAAAGGCTTTATAACCGTCAATGGGTTCAATATAGGTCGATTCTGGGAAAAAGGACCCCAGCAGCGTCTTTATATTCCAGGTCCTCTCTTAAAGCAAGGTATTAATGAAATTATTGTTTTTGAATCAGAAGGTAAGGTTGGAGAGTCGATTACATTAACAGATTTGCCCAAACTTAGCAAAGACTAAGTGATCATGTTAGTAAACGACTTTTTATAAAACTAAAGTTCTTTATAAGTCCAAAGGAGGGAACAATGATAATTAACTCAAATAATTTGATGAAGATTGCCGCTCTGACTTTCATTACACTTTTTTCTCAGTACTTTATTGGACAAGAAGTATTAGCAAAGGAGAATTCCATTGATGATGCATTGATCGCAAGCTTTCATTTTGATGATCCGGTGAATGGGATTGTTGGTTCAGGAGCAAAGGCTGAAGTTCAAGGGAATCCTGTTTATGTAGATGCCCCACGTGGAAAAGCAGCAAAGCTGAGTGAAACCTTTTGGCTTCAAGTCAAAAAGAAAAACGGTAAGCCATTATTAAAAAGTAAAGACGAAATAACTATTTCTTATAATAGCAAACCGGAAGGAGGAAATGGTTGGGTATTTTATGCTTCCAGCGATGAAAAAACACAATCTTACCAACAGGAGCGTTATTTAGGGATAATGGATAAAACCAGTGATGTTATAGTAGAACGATACTATAATAAAGGTGCTCGACCAGGGAATAATCTAAGTGCCCCATCCAGTACTTCTTGGAAACATATTGATTTAGTAGTGAACAAAAATAGAACAACTATTTTTGTAGATGGTGTACAGCAGGATACGAAGGAGAGTACGTATAAACTAAAAGATATTTTATCGGAGACTGGAGGAATTATTCAATTAGGAAAAGCGAATTGGGGCAATGGAGAGTACTTTCAAGGATTAATTGATGATGTGAAAATTTATTCAAGAGCTCTAACAGAGGAAGAAATTGAAACGAGTTATCTAGCAAGTGTAAAAGAAAGCCTAGCAGAAATTTATAATGAATATAAGGATACAGAGAAGGGAACCTTTACGGTAAGCACTTGGAATAATATAACTCGAGCTTTAACAAATGCTGAAGCACTCCTTGCACAAGAGCAAATAACCATTCAAGACTTAAAGAGGGCTAAAGCACAAATAGAGCAAGCTTTTCAATATGCAGCGCACGTTCGAGAAACAGTTGATTATTCGGAACTTGGAATCCCTGTAGGAGATACATGGTTGGATACAGAAGGAAATCCTATTCAGGCACATGGGGGAGGCTTCTTACAACAAACAGCCCCGGATGGTAAACCAATCTATTATTGGGTTGGAGAGAATAAAATACACAATAGCGCAAACTTTTTTGCAGTGAGTTTATATTCATCAAGAGATTTGGTGAATTGGCAAAATGAAGGAAATATCTTGGACCAATTTTCGGAAACAGTACCTGGTGCTGAATTAGGATTACAGTATAGCAAGGTGGAACGGCCAAAGCTCCTTTATAACGAAAAAACAAAGAAATATGTATTATGGGGACACTGGGAGGATGGAAGTGGCTATTCCTCCAGTCAAATAATGGTGGCAACAGCTGATAAACCTGAAGGCCCCTATGTATTTCAAGGACATTGGCGTCCGGGAGGAACCGAAAGAAACTGGAGAAATAATAATGGATGGTATACAGATGAAGAATATTTTAAAGCTGGAGATAGGGAGCAAATACCAGTCTCTGAACAAAACGATCCACAGAAATATGGTTATGTTTCGAGAGATTTCACTGTATTTCAAGAAGGAGATACCGCATACTTGATTTCTTCTGAAGGACATTCGATGAGAATCCACCGATTAAATGACCGTTTTTATGATGTAGACTTTACAACATATCCATTTTCATCATCAGATAGCAAAGATCCAGTCTTTGAATCCTATAACTTCTATGAAGGAGTTGGCCGAGAAGCTCCTGCCATCGTTCATGTGGAGAATGACGGATATTACCTAGTGACATCCGGTCAATCTGGATGGCTTCCAAATCAGTCAACGGTAGGATATACAAACGATATAACAAATCCCGATGGATGGACACCGCTAAAAGGAAGCGATGGACTTATCTTAGAGCATGCTGCACTCGGGAACAATAGTACGTATTATAGTCAATCTACCAATATTATGACGATCACTAAGCAAGATGGAACAAAACAATATGTATATATGGGAGATCGTTGGAATTCGAAGCAACTGGGCGATTCTAGATATGTGTGGCTGCCGTTAACGATTGACAGAGAAAATCATACTGCGTCCATGAAATACGCCACTGGCTGGAAAGTGAATGTGGAAGATGGAAATATCAGCTTGCCAGAAGGAATATCATTAGTTTCACAGGGGAAAACAGCATATGGTTCAAATGAAGAAGACCTTGAAAGACCAATTGAATTAGCGAATGATGGATATGATTTTAATTTAAGGACCTCAGGAGATAATACACATTGGTATCGCCCAGGTAATGCCCCATTTGATTATACGGTCGATTTAGAAGAAGCGTATGACCTTTCTAGAATAGATATTGCATTTCGATTATATAATGGATCGGAAATGTATTATCAATACAAGGTGTATGGTTCTAATAATAATGAGAATTGGGTTGAAATAGCGGATGAGTCCCAAAATACATGGGCAGGGTTTAAATCAACCCCTTTAAAAGGCAAATTTAGGTACGTTCGTCTATCAGTATCTGCAATAAAGCGTGTGAATGATAATAGTAATGGGAACTGGGCTAATGGGTTAGTAGAAGTGCAAGTATATGCAAAAAACGATAAGGAAAATGTAACGAAAGCAGAGTAGAAAAACACATACTGTGTGGATTATGAACAAAAAGACCAATCGTGGGAAATCCCGCCAATTGGTCTTTTTCCTGGTCTAGCATAGTACTATTTTGATAGCTGTCATAGGATAAGATTATTTATCTAAATACTCTCCTAAAAAAGATTCTCCATTTCGGTAAAAGCGTGGATCATAAATGCCGATTCTATTGTCGTCATCTACTACAACTACAAATGGCGACCATCTGTATAATGTTGCAGCTGCAGGATTTTCTGCAAATAGGTAATCAAGGTCCACTTCATCGCTTGAAGTAAGTCTGTCCACAAATTTAGCTTTTGTTAGAAGGGAATCATTAATGATATCGACCGTATCAGCATTTTTTCCGATAATGGTAAAATGCCAAGGGATAAAGCTGGCAGACAGCGCGACATCCTGATAATCCGTTTTATAGTTTTGGAATAAAATAGCACCCTGAAGAGATTGGATAGCGACATGAAGTGCAATTAGAATCCAGCCAATACGGAATAATACATGAGGATTTACTTTAGAATAAACTTTGGAACCAATAAAGGTTAGTAAAAAGATAAACCATATCACCAAATCCACAATCGGAACTGTTCCGAAAGTTAAACGAACAGATGAAAATGGTTCGAGATAACCTGTTCCCCATGCGTTGAATACATCACTAGTATTGTGGATGAAAACGGCGAGAAGGGCAATATAGAATGATTGAAATCCTTTTATTTTAAAAGCAAAACGGCTGATCATGTAAAAGATTAAAGCCCATATAGGAGCTAGAAAAATAGAATGGGTAATGCCTCTATGCCACATCTGATACTGTCCTGTAGTGTCCCAGAGCTGGGAGATAACATCAATATCAGGGATTTGGCTAGCGCCTATGGATGTAACAAGCAGGGCATATTTTTCTTTTCTAGTCATTTTTTCTTTATTAACACTTTTATAGATTCCTATACCAAATAAAGTATGTGTAATAGTATCCATATTTCCCCCGTTCTCACAATCAGTCCTTTAGTTTCTCCAATATTTCGATAAATAGTTCATTTTTGGTGGATGCTCTTTTATTCATTTTGACAAGGTGATACATTACAATGATAAAAAAGAAAATCCAAGTAAATAGCTGTACAATGAAAGCAAAGTCAGCATTGACGCTAATTTCTATACGGAATATCCCTGGGTGTTGAATGAAATACAACAGGATGCCAGCGAATAGAGTAGAAAAAATGGCCATAATGGTGGCAGGAAGGGAAACTGAGTTTCTTTGTGCCTTAAAGTAAGCTAGTAAGAGTTCTCTTTTTTCCTTCTCGAGTTTAGTGAATGCCTGTTTGATAAGCTCAAGGTTGTCTAAAAGATTATACTTCGGTTTAATGTCTTTCAAAAGATTTTGTTCCAGTCTTCTGCCGCCGTTTCCTCCATCATCAACCCATTCTAACAAACTTTTATAATGCTTCTTTTTCCAGCTTGTTTCACTATTAGACAGCAGATTCAAGAAGCTATCTAAAAGAAACATAATAAAAACAGAAAGAAGGATGGAGAAAATGCCATTGATGGTGGTTGGATTTAACACTTCCAGTGAACTGCCTATTGCCAGTCCCGCAAATAACACAACAAAAATAAAAGTAGCCCATAATATCCTGTTCATATAATCATCACCAATACATGTATAATTTAAGTAATCTTTAACTTTACTTCCATTATAGCAAGTTCTTGGTGGGAAACATAGAGACGTTCTTCTGCTTCCTCAAAAATAGAAGTGGAGAAATGTCCCATACTTATCATCTATTAAAAGAAGATCCTTACAGTTTCACAAACTGCAAATAAAAAAAGAGAATCCCCACAAAGCAAATTGTGAGAACTCTCTCTTGTACGTTCTATCAAGGGGTTAAAACAGAAAAGTTTTTCCTTCGCCAAAAATGACATCACAAGAAATGTCCTTATACTTCAAAGGAAACAACTTTGCCTTCGTTTACTGCAATTAAGCCGTGGTCTGTTATTTTTAGGGCTGGGCTTACTGGCAGGGACAAGGTGCTTAATGACATGATTACATTATAATGTTCGTAACCTAATGACTTTAAAGCATCTGTTAATTCTTCTACCTGTGATGCTATTACTTCTAAAGGGTCCTCCGATAGAATGCCTCCAACTGGTAGTGGCACCATGGAGAGGATTTTTCCATTATAGACACAGCAGATGCCGCCTTGGTTTTTGATGACTTCATTTGCAGCGAGCTGCATATCTGCTTTGTTTTTTCCGACTACTAATAAGTTGTGATTATCATGGGAGTAGGTGGTGGCAACAGCACCCTTTTTTAAAATATCTCCGCCAATTAAGCCATGTGCTTGATTGTTATTTTTCCCATAGCGTTCAAATGTTTTCACTAAACAATAAGCGCTATTCATCCATTGTAGTTTGCCTTCTTCCACTGCAAGTGTATCTTGTCTTTCTTCTGTAAAAGTAGAGCCATTTTGTACATGAATCGTACGGACAGTCACCCTTTTTTTCTTTGTTTCGATAGGTACTTCAAAATCCTCTGCTTTTAAGGGAGCAAGCTTTACACTTTCATAGAAAGAGGCAGGGAATTGTTTGGAGACCGCTCTTTGCACATAAGGGAGGTCTCGGTCAAAAACTTTTTGGCCGATTTTATATACAGCATCAATGGAAAAGTCTGCGACATTACTCACCATTACAAAATCAGCTATTTTACTTGGGGCGATAACGCCTCTATCATACATTCTCATCCGCTGTGCAGGAGTATAGGTGCAAGCATAAATGGCGTCCTCCATGGACATTCCCATAGCAATAGCTTTCTTTAGCAAGACATTTAAGTGGCCTCTTCTTTGAAAAGAATCTGCCATTACATCATCTGTCACAAAACAAAAATGTTCTTTAACTGGATTTGCACTAAGATAGTCGATCACTTCTTTTGTCATCGATTTTTCTTGAATTTCTAAAAACATGCCAATTGCAATTCTTTCCATCATTCCTTCCACTGTCTGGTGGGTATGATCGGAGCCGACGCCAGCAAAAGCAATTCCTTGTAACTCATCATCTAATAGCTTAGGAACATGGCCTTCAATTATTAGTTCAGGATAGTTGCTGCGAACAAAGTCGAGAATTTGATTGGTTTTGCAATCTGGCTTTGTGAGAACATCATAGTAATTCATGATTTCGCCTAGGCATTTGATGGACTCTGTCTGCAGCAATTCTTCGATATCCTCTATTTCAATTGCGCCGCCGGTTGTTTCCATTGCAGTAGCGGGAACAGAGCTCGGAATGCCATAAAACATATCGACCACTTCATTTTTGCTTGCCTTAATCATTTCTTTTACCCCAGCAATTCCAAAAACATTGGCCATTTCATGGGGTTCTGGAACGATAGTTGTTACTCCATTCTTTATTAATCCATAGGAAAAGGTTGCAGGTGTAACCATCGTACTTTCAATATGCAAGTGAATATCAATTAAGCCTGGAATGATATAATTTCCATCAGCGTCAACCGTCTCTTTTGCTTGGAAAAATTCTCTTCCCTTTTTTCCGATATAAAAGAACTTTCCATCTTTAATCGCGATATTTTCTTTTCTAAATTGTTTAAAATAACTATTAAACACAATTCCGTTCAAAACGAGTGTATCTACTTGCACGAAAAACCCTCCTCTATTCCACTAGTACCATTTGATTCTGTGGAATAATTACCGTTACTTCTTGTCCGTTTTTAAATGGCTGAACCATTTCTTTATTAATCGTGAAATCACCGAGGGCTGTTTCTACCACATATTGATAGCTTCTGCCAAGGAATGTCGTAATTTTAATGATTCCCTTCATTCCATTCGTTGGGATAGCATCTATGCTTGGCTCCATCATAAAATCATCGGGACGAATGGCGCCAACTTTTTTATTGCGATTTTCCATATGTGCATGTCGATCAACCTTGAAGATCAATCCAGCCTTTTCAAGTTCGATATGATCCTTGTGATCTGTCCGTTTATCAAAAGAAATGAAGTTTTTAAAGCCGATAAAGTCAGCAACGAACTTTGTTTCGGGATATTGATAAATGGTCGCTGGGTCGCTCAACTGTTCAATGACTCCTTTATTCATAATGGCAACTTGATCTGAAATCGAGAAGCATTCTTCTTGGTCATGGGAGACGTAAACAGTAGTGATTCCTAGTTCTTGCTGAATTCTGCGAATCTCTACTCTCATATTGACCCTAAGGTTTGCATCAAGGTTACTTAGTGGTTCATCAAATAATAGAATATCAGGTTCGATTACTAAAGCTCTTGCGATTGCCACACGTTGTCTTTGACCACCAGATAGCTCGCTGGGAAATCGTTGTTCAAATCCCCTTAAGTTAACGATCTCCAGCATATTTAAAACGCGTTTCTCGATTTCCTTTTTGTTGATTTTTCGTAATCGCAAGCCAAATGCAATATTGTCAAAAATAGATAGGTGAGGAAAGAGCGCATAGTTTTGAAAAACAAAGCCGAAATTTCGTTTGTTCACAGGAACCTTTGTATAATCTTTACCTTCAAAAATAAATTTTCCTTTACTTGCTTCTAAAAATCCTGCAATTAAGCGCAATGTCGTTGTTTTTCCACAGCCGCTTGGACCTAACAGGGAAACAAGCTGTCCTTTTTCAATACTTAAATTAAAATCTTCTAATATATTTTTCTTTTCATATGCTACGGATACATTTTCTAAAGTAAATAAAGCCATTTTTATCCTCCATTATCTTTTCGTGAAATAAGACAATCCCATTAATCTTTCCACTACAAACATAAAGATAGCAGTTAAGAACATTAATAGAACAGAGATGGCTGCAACAGTAGGATCAAAATAATTCTCTACATAAAGCAGCATTTGAATAGGGAACGTACTGACACCGGGTCCAGTCATATAAACCGAAATATCCACATTGTTGAAGGACTCTAAAAAAGCAATCATGACAGCGGCGATAATGCCAGATTTAATGTTTGGCAATACAACACGAAAGAATGTACCAATTCGATTCGCACCAAGACTAAGTGCCGCTTCTTCTATGGAAAAATCAAAGTTTGCCAGACTAGAAGAAATGACGCGAATAATAAATGGCAGCATGATGACTGTATGACCGATAAATAAGGATAAATAAATAGGAAGGTTATAGGTCACAACAATATAGCGCAAAAACGAGAAACCTAGAACGATTCCTGGAATAAGAATCGGAGAAACGAAGATAGCATTAATGATCCCTTTGCCAGCAAAGTTAAAGCGGCTAAGCGCATAGGCTGCTGGTACACCAAGTAGTAATGCTAAAATGTTTCCTGCTATGGATACAATAATGGATGTTTTAAAGGTGCTTAAAAACATTTCCACTTTAAAAATATTCTCATACCATCTAAGGGAAAACTCTTCTGGAGGGAATTTCAGAATACTTCCACTCTCAAAAGAGGTAATCGATATTATTACAAGCGGCCCAAGTAAAAAAATAAAAACAAGGATCGTAAACAGGGCCAATCCTCTATGTTTTTCCTGCATACACGTTTACCCCTTTGGATTTAGTTTTTTCGCAACACCATTCATGATCGAAATAATGATAAAGGTACAAATAATCATTATAGTTGCCACAATAGAGGCAAGTTTCCAGTCATTTAAGGTAATTGCATTTTGATAAAGAAAAGTGGAAATAACCCGTTGTTTTCCACCGAGCAAAGCAGGTGTAGTATATGCGGTAAAGCTGCCCACAAATACTAAAATACTTCCAATCACAAGGCCGGGAACACATAATGGCACAATGATTTTCATAAAGGATGCCATTTTGGAAGCACCAAGACTTTCTGCTGCGCGCAGTAAATCATTGTCGATATTCTCCATTACACCAACAAGCGTTACGATAATTAATGGAAGAAAAAGGTGAACTAAACCGATAATAATTGCATTAGGCGTATATAAAATATTTAAAGGTTCTTGAATAAGCCCTAGACTCAATAACGTTTTATTTAACACACCATTTTTCCCAATAATAATCATCCAGCTAAAGGAACGAACAACGGGACTTGTCAGCAATGGAAAAATCGTGAATAACAGGAGAACCGCTTTTCTTTTGCTAGGAAGCTTCGCGATATAATAGGAAACGGGAAATCCAATTAAAATACAGATAAAAGTTGTGAGTAAACTAACGCGTAAAGTAGTAAGAAGGATATCGATAAAGTATTTATCTTTAAAAAAGTCGATATATCCTTGCAAACTAAAGGATCCTCCGTCATTAAAGGTTGTCCCCATCATTGAAAGAATGGGTATTACTAAAAATATTGTTAAAAATAATACTCCTGGCAGTAAAAGTAAATATAAATATCGTTTCTTCAAGACGTCACTCCCTTTCCTCAAAGTGACCATTCAAAATGTCAATAAACATCTGGAAGAAGGCATCAGCATCTACTTGTAAGGAAATATGTAAATTTGCTTCTCTTTGTAGACGATTTTGAAAATCACAGACGAGCTGACCATCACATAATTCACTTCTTGTTTCAACATCGACAAAATACTTTTCTGTTTGTACTAGGCCTTTATTGAGGGCAATTCCTACAGCGAGCGGGTCATGCATAGCGCAAGCATGGACTCCGTACCGGTTAAAATATTTTTGTTGATAGTCATTTGTACTTTGAGCAATATAATCTTGTAAAGATTTATCCGTTATTAAATGAAGATGATCTTTCGTTAATAATGCTTTTCTTGTTACATCTAATCCGACTTGCGTGATAGCAGGAAAGCCTGCATGTAAGACGATTTTTACTGCTTCGGGATCGACATAGCTGTTAAATTCAGCAGTTGGCGTTACATTACCTGGACCTTTTACAACCCCACCCATAAAAATAACTTCTTTCACATGATTCGTAATTTGCGGACATTTTTTCACGGCTAAGGCTAAATTGGTTAAGGGGCCAGTAAACACTAATGTTACTTCGCCCGAAAAGCTTAAAATGGAATTGATTAAAAAGTCGGGAGCGAAGCCATCACTCACTGGATGAGTGACAGCTGTCTCCTTTAGTGCTCCGCCTAAACCATCTTCTCCATGTATGCGATGTTCGAAGAATGGTGCCCGTACGAGGGGGGTGGCAGCTCCTTTTATTACTGGAATATGATCTGCTTTTACTAAATCTAGTATTTTGCATGTGTTTGTTGTTGCTTGGTCCAGGGAGACATTGCCATTAACAGTTGTAATCCCTAGAATATCAAATGCTTTGCTTTTCACGGCTAGTAGAATACCAATTGCATCATCAATGCCAGTGTCTACATCTAATATCAGCTTCTCTTTCATGATGACCCTCTTTTCTATTATTGAACTAGCTCGCGGTTCCAGCGATCAATCCAGCCCTTTAAGTTATCGTTGATAAATTTCATATCTAATGTGTGCAAGCTAGTGATTACCTTTTCGCCATATGTTAACCCTTGTGCTTCTTCTTCTGTTAATTTGACTTGCGTATTAACTGGTGAATCTACTTTATTTTTAGCTGATTTTTCTTGTGCTTCTTTTCCTAAAATATAGTTGATGAATTTTTCTGATAGTTCTTTTTGGTCTGAACCTTTTACGATGTTTACTGTATTCATAACGGCATATCCACCTTCAGCAGGTGTAATAAATTCAGCATTAGGAACTGCTTCTTTTAAATCAGCAAAGTACATTTCCATGATTGGCCCAGCGGCAATTTCTCCTTGAGCAAACATATTTACATATTCAGAAGTTTGACCATATTCTTTTACAACGCTTGGCATTAAGGATTTTAATTGTTTAAAGGCTTTATCTTCGCTAAAAGTTTGTTCACCGCTAACTAAAGAAGCCACGTCTACCATCATTGGGCCTGTTGTAGAGGTAATGCTCGGGATTGTAATTTTTCCCTTTAAATCTGCACTCCATAGGTCTTTCCAAGAAGTAACAGGTTTTGCTACTTCATCTGGATTATAAGCAATTCCAAATTGCGCTATAGTGTAGGCAGGTCCATACTCTTCACCAAGTGGAGCTTTTGCCGTTTCATAAATATTGTCTAGATTAGTCAGCTTGCTGCGATCAATCGTTTCGAAAACTTTATCTTCAATTCCTTGCTGGGCGTAATAGTCGGATAAAAAGATGACGTCAACATCTGAATTTCCTTGTCTCACTTTGTTTAAGCGGTCTGCGTTATTACCTGTATCTAAAACGATTTCTACATTGTTCTCTTTTTCGAATGGGGCATAAATTTCACTGCGGAAGAAATCTTCATTAAAACCCCAAGTGGAAACAACTAGCTTTTCTTTTTTTTCTTTACTGTTTGATGTGTCATCGGAACTGCATGCTGCTAATAATAAAAAGGATGATGCGGCTACTGCACTAACTAATTTTTTCATTTTCATTTTAGAACCCTCCGAATGATTTAGTTTTTTAGGCTTTAGGAAACGATCTTTCTCGTAAGCTATAAATAATAAAAAAAGACAAGCTTAAATAGAATTATCCTTCTACTTAAGATTGTCTTTTCTTTGTAAACAAAGATTAAACTTATCTTTTGTATATAGTGGCGTTCTGCTTAGATAAATCCAAGAAGAAATCCAAGATTAATGTTTAGTTAATACAATGTTTGTAAAAGCAAGCTGTGTGAAAGAATCATAATCCCTAAGAATCGCTTCAATATTCCAATTTGTCGTTTCTTCTAGTTGTTCTTTTAGCTTTTTCTTAAAAAGTAAGGACAGATGAAAGTCAACCTCTTGTTTAAGGCTCGGTACTTCTCCTTCGAGAGCAGCAGATCGAGGGGCACGTGGATGCTTCGCTTGAAGTGTAATCACATTCTGATCAATCGTTACCTTCAATAATGTCGTTCCAGCACCAAACAAATCTTTTGAAATCTTATTGTATACCTGAGATAGAAATCTTTTCATTTCATTTGCATCGATGATAAATCACCTGCCAAACTTATTGATATTGGTTATTATACATATCATTTTTAAATAATTCAATAGAATGTGCGGATTTTGGCGAAAAAAATATAAATTTGTCGTTTGTAGAGGAAATAATATGGTAAAAAACGAACTATGGAGAGGTTTATGAAATGTGTTCTTCAGTTTCTCTATAGAGCATCATAGCAGGAACCGCTTAAAGGAAGATTGATTTTAATATTGATAAAATTTTATATATTCCTAACTTTAGTATATTCTCTTTTATTTTTCTAGTAGGAGGGAAGATTTTTTGACATTATTTTAGTGTAAGCGAGCGAGTAGTCATGATAGATTGTAATGTTGCATGAAGAAAATTCTTCTTTTTATAAGGGTGATAAAGAAACTGTTTATATATTTTTAACTTAGTTTTTGTGCAAATGAACAAGGAAATTTGGTTGGTTTATCAATTGTTAAAGGGCTTACAATACAATAAAATGAAACCGTATTCAAACGGTTCTATTTGCAATTGGTTTATAAGGGGTATACACCAATTTTAGTAATATTACCAAACAAGGGCAGAACAAAGGATGATTTTTGGAGAGATTCGAATGTAATAGACCGTTATTGTCAAGATTAATAGATTAGGAGGATTATTTATGGCAGCTGGGTTAGAAATTAGTTGGATTGGAGCTTTATGTGGTTTGGCGCTGGCAATCATTTTAATTTTGTTTAAGTTAGCCCCAACTTATTCCCTTATTTTGGGGGCGATTGTTGGAGCATTTATTGGTGGTGCTAATTTTTCAGAGACAATTACGATTTTAGTGTCAGGGACACAAAGTGTTCAAGGAACAGTTATCCGTATTATTGCTGCAGGGGTTTTTGCTGGTGTCATGATGGAATCTGGGGCAGCAGAAACAATTGCCAAGTTTATTGTTGATAAACTCGGTGGGACAAAGGCGATGTTATCTTTAGCATTATCAACGATGATTATTACAGCAGTAGGAGTATTCATTCCCGTAGCGGTATTAATTGTTGCACCAATTGCTCTGTCTGTGGCAAACAAAATGGGTTATTCTAAGATTGCCGTCTTAGTCGCTTTATCCGGAGGAGGAAAAGCAGGAAATATTATATCTCCAAATCCTAATACAATTGCTGCTGCAGGCGGATTTGAGCTTCATGTTAATCAGGTAATGATAGGGGGACTAATTCCAGCTATTTTTGGTGTAATTGTCACAGTAGTCCTTGCATCGCTAATTAAGTATAAAGGAACGAAAGTGACAGATAAGGAGGCAGAAGAACTTGAAAATGCAAACACCTCCAATCTGCCGTCTTTATCTAAAGCTTTAATAACACCAATTATTGCTATTGTTCTATTGATGATTAGTCCAATAGGAGCATTGCTTGGAATAGATGTACTTACAAAATTGAACATTGACTCCTTGTTTATTTTGCCTTTTGCGGCAGTTGTCGGTACGCTGGCGTTAGGGAAAAAAGAAAAGCTGCTGGATTATTGTACAGCTGGCTTAAATAGAATGACACCAACCATTTTAATTATTATTGGTGCAGGTGCTATTGGTGGATTGATTACTGCTTCAGACTTGCCTTCACAAGTAGTTGCCTTAGTAGAATCATCTGGCATTTCTGGCACATTCCTTGCTCCAATTGCAGGAACTTTAATGGCAGCCGCTACAGCATCTACTTCAACAGGGGTTATTTTGGCAACTGGTTCATTCTCAGAAGCAATCTTGAATACTGGCGTAGCACCTATAGCTGCAGCAGTGATGACACATACTGGCGCTACGGTGATTGACCACTTACCACATGGAACTTATTTTCATGTTACTCGCAACGCTATGAATATGAGTATGGCAGACAGAATGAAAGTGGCAGGTTATGAAAGTATTGTTGGCTTAACCATGACTATTGTAGCAATTATCCTATACGGATTTATTTTATAAAAAGAGGTGGAAGCAATGGGGAAAACATTTTTATTAGCTCCTGATTCATTTAAAGAAAGTATGACAGCAAAAGAAGTATGTGTTGCTATGGAAGCAGGGATAAAAAGAGCAATCCCTGATGCAGAATGTATCCATGTTCCAATGGCAGATGGCGGAGAGGGGACGGTTCAATCACTAGTAGACGCTACAGGCGGTACACTAGTTATAAAGGAAGTTACAGGACCCCTTCATACACCAGTTTTAGCACAGTATGGTATTTTAGGAGACGGTAAGACTGCTGTCATTGAAATGGCATCTGCAAGCGGAATCCATCATGTTAACAAAGAAACAAAAAATCCCCTTATTACCACAACTTTTGGAACAGGGGAATTAATAAGGGAATGTATAGAGCAAGGCATTACAGATATTATATTGGGGATTGGCGGGAGCGCAACAAATGATGGCGGAACGGGTATGGCCGCTGCGCTTGGCTATAAATTTTTAGATAAAGATGGAAATGAATTGTTGTTTGGCGGCGGTTATTTAAATGAACTTAATACAATTGATTGTTCTCATGTTAACCCACAGTTGAAAAATGTGCATATATTGGTGGCATCGGATGTCACAAACCCATTGTGTGGAGAAAATGGAGCATCGGTTGTCTTTGGTCCCCAAAAGGGTGCTACTCCAGAGATGGTCCAAATTTTAGATAGAAACCTACGTCACTACGCTAACAAGGTGAAAGAGTATCTTAGAATCGATATAGTAGATACACCTGGTGCAGGCGCTGCAGGTGGCCTTGGGGCAGGTTTACTTGCTTTCACTCATTCAACGATGAAGAAAGGAATAGATATCGTAATTGAATATACCAATTTAAAGGAAAAGTTAAAAGCAGTAGATTATTGTTTTACAGGAGAAGGCGGCATTGATTTTCAAACAAAGTTTGGCAAAGCCCCATATGGAGTTTCACAAGCGGCTAAAAGTGTGAACCGTGACATTAAAGTAATCGCACTGGCAGGGTGTATTGGTCAGGATGTGGAAGTTTTGTACGAAGAAGGTTTCGATGCTATTTTTGGGATTGTCCCTGGAGCAGATTCGATTGACACTTTGCTGGCTCAAGGAAAAGAAAATGTTGCAAGAACGGCAGAAAGTATTGCGAGACTATTAAAATAGCATTGCTGATGTCATGTTTTTTGTGGAAGCTGTTCCTTTGACTTAGGAGCAGCTTCTTCATTTGATACGACTAATTAACATAAAGATTAGTTCTAAAAGATCCAATATATTTTTAGGATCTTTCCCTGTAATTTTATAAATTCGATTTAATCGATAATTTAATGTATTTCTATGCACAATCAGCTGGCTGGCTGTTTCATTCATATTCATATTACAGTTAAGGTAAGCTTGGAGTGTCTTGATAAGTTCATCATTTGTTTCCAACAAGTCTGATTGAAGCGCTGTTTTTTTTATTTTTTGCAAAGAATATGATAAGTCAGCAATAAACTCACAATCAGCATAAAAAATGATTTTCTGATGAAGAAACAATCCTTTTAATACTTTTAATGCCAATTTTGTCTGAAGAAAACCTTCAGCAATTTTATCATTTATTTTGCTGACGGAAACAAAGATATCTTGATATTTAGCTAGATTATCTCGCAGCTCTTCCATGTTGTTTGGCTCTTGAACAACCACACATAGTGTATTTTGATAGGGCTGAAAGAAAGGGAAATCTTTTACTATAGTCTCATCAACGTTTTTCTGAAATTCTATATAGACTAGTTGGCTTGGTTTATTTAACTGAACATTATAGGATGATGCTTGGTCTATTAAATCTTTTGTATAAATAGTATTTGGATCTATTAATAAGTTGAAAAATTCCTGTTTTACATTCTTTCTCCTATTTTCTTTTTCCGAAGCAATACTCTGTTCGATTAATAGCAGAACGGTTGATTTAACTAGTTTTCCGAAAGGACTGGTTTCCTTTATCTCGCCGCTAATACCAACTACTCCTAATATAGACTCATTCCATTCAATAGGCAGATTAATTCCTTTCTTGACGAATTCTTCATCCTTTGCAATAGGAACGATTCTTTTTTGTTTGATGGCAGCAACTGCACCATGGTGGAGCGTGCCGATTCTTTCTTTATTGCCACTGCCAATGATAATGCCGGTTTTATCCATAATATTAATATTATATGGAATATCCTTCATCATTTTATTTACAATTTTTTGTGCCTGTTTGGGTGTTAATTCATACATTTTAATGGGCTCACCACCTTTTAATAAAGAAAGAAAAATACTTGCTATTGTATAGGTACATATGAGAATTAGACGTTTGAGCCTTTATATTGTAAAGGAACGGTCGAAAGCACTTCATTTAATGGAAATTAAAAGTAGAGAGAGAACAGCAAAGCAATTTAGTACTCTAAGTGATAATCATGATTTTCTATGCGGAATAAAATTTCCAGCCCTTTAAAGCTACTTGACGGATAAATCTTGGTTACCTCAATAGGAAGTTCGTTAATCACAAGCATAGTTAGATTCAATCCTTAATATTTATTGTATAGTCTTATTAATAAAATAAACTATACCATTAAATGATAGCGCGTTCAAATAAGAAAATCTCCTCTTTCCTTAAAAGATTGTTGGTAGCACATACTAAAAAAGGAAAGCGGAAAAAAACCGTCCCTCTGAGTTATAATCATGCTGTTGATACCCAGCCTAGCTTGCCATCTTTTTTATCAAGGAGTATCCTCCCACAGCTATCATCAACGATGAAAACTAAGTCTCACGCTTGTACGGTTAAGATTTTTAAGAAAGGTAATATTAACTTCGAAAACTGGTAGTATATTTTAATCAATAGTTTCTCTTAACCTCAAGTAAACGGCTTTTATCCAAAAATACAAGTCAGCCAATATCGTGGCGATAAAGAATTTTATTCTTCCTTAATTAAATCCGTAATCTTGTCCTTCAAATTTCCGCTACTTGTAAAAATAATATAATGATCTGTTTTGGTATGTATAAGGACCCTGTCAGTGTTTCCATAAGGGAAACCAATTCTTATTCCGGTTATTTCTTTCCCAGCATAGGTTTCATCATTTGCTACTGCTGTTATATCTGATAAAGGGATTTCAATGGTGCATAGCTGCCATTTTATTTGTAACTTGTTATCATTTTTTGTTACTTTGACTTCCAACATTGCCCAATCACTCCTTTTAATATTTTACGAAGATGATGGACAAAAGTTTCATGTGATAAAGTAACTCTTTAAAAGAGTATGAACATACTGACGGGTCTTAACACAAAGTTTTATTGGCTTTATAACTTGGTGGGAACATGAAAGAGAAACGGAAATGGTGGAATAGAAATCAAAATTCAATGGTACTACAGTGTTTCTACTTAGAAGATTGTTTTGTATTGATTACTTGGACTTTGTATGAATTCCTTTATCCATAATGTTTTGTTGTATCACTTGAAGTGGTATCATAGAGAAATATTAGATTTTTCCAATATATACTAAGAAAAAAAGAGGATGGATTTTAGGTGACTGCCGTTATTAAGATGATAGGGATTGCAGAAGGAAGCTTTTGTTTAAGATTAAATAAATCTTTCCTCTGAATGCTTTTCTATCCGGCTTCATAAACTAACGAAGGGTGATTTTTTTGAAGAATGTTTTTACTATTTACCGAAATGATTGGATTCGTATATTTAAGGCGCCTATTGCTGCACTTCTCATTGTGGCTTTAATGGTGCTGCCATCTTTATATGCGTGGTTTAATTTGGCTGCTTCGTGGGATCCATATTCGAATACGAGTGGGATAAAAATAGCAGTAACAAGTGAAGATGATGGAGCAGTTATTCGCGATTCCTCCGTCAATATTGGCGATGAAATTATTTCAAGCTTAAAGAAAAATGATAAGCTTGGCTGGGAATTTGTAAGTAAAGAAAAAGCGAAGGAGGGTGTTACAAAAGGAGAGTATTATGCAAGCTTGTACATACCTCATGATTTTTCTGCCAAGATTGCAACCATTTTAGAGGACAAACAAGTAAAGCCAGAAATTGATTATAGCGTAAATGAAAAGTTAAACGCAATCGCACCAAAGATGACTTCTACTGGTGCCTCGACGATTGTGCAGCAAGTAAAAGAAAACTTTATTCATACGGTAAGTGAATCCGTATTGGGTGTATTTAATGATGCTGGAATTAAGCTGGAAGAAGAATTACCGACGATTAGAAATATAGAAGAGAAAATTTTCGCATTAGAAAAAGAAGTTCCGAAAATAAATGAATTAGGAGAAAAAGTAGTAACACTGGAAGGTAAATTGCCTGAAATCAATAAACAAGCCCAAAAAATCTTAACATTAGAAGCAGCTTTTCCAGATATTAATGAAGCAAGTAAAAATATTCTGTTATTAGAAGAAAAGCTTCCGGAACTAGATAAGGTTGGAGAAGGCATTCTGGTATTACAGGAAAAGGCGCCAGAGATTCAAAAGCTAGCAGATGGCGTGATAGAGCTAGATGCTCATTTTGCTGACATTAGTGAAATGGTAACAAAAGCATTATCAAATGTAGAAGACATGCAGTCATTTCTGGAAACAGCAAGTGGTTCATTAGAGAAAATCCAACAAGGGATAAATAACGGGAAGCAATTAGCAGATACACTGCCGGCGTTTATCGATGCAAATGGGGAAGCGCTCGATGCGGTGGGACCAGTTTATAAACAAAATCTTCTTCTCCATCAAAAAACGGCTGATGCTGTTCATCAATTTGCTGGATTAGTTCAAAATGGTAATCTAACTGAAGAGGAAACAAAGACAAATGCAGTAGCTTTGCAAGCACAAGTGCAAACTAGTATCGATAGTTTAACACGTTCTATTGCATTATTTACTACTCTTAATAGTGCAACTCCAAATGGGGATGAGGCTCTTTTGTCTGAAATTAAAAACTTACAGGCATTACAAACCAATTTTCAGCAAGAAAAAGAGCTGCTACAAACGATACAGGCAGAGGATAAAGAAAAAGCATCCAGTTTATTGGCGTTGTCGCAAGAGGCAATCGAGCTTAGTACTACTCTAGTGAATCGCTATGACAAGCAAACAGAGCCAGCTATTCATCGTGCTTTAGAGGGGATAAAGGATTCGGCTCAAAATGCAATGAATGATTTGGAAAGTGCACAAGCGAATATACCAAAGCTAGAAGAGATATTAAAAAATACGGATGAGTCACTTGCCTTTGCGCAAGAAGAATTAACAAAGCTTCATTCTGACCTACCTACAATAGAAAAGAAGATTCATGAAACAACAAATCTTATCCAGAAAAATATGGATAAAGTTCTAGCAAGGATTAATGATGCTGCAGAATTTTATCAAAAATCTTTTCCAAGTCTAAAAGAGAAGATTTATGCAGCAGCAAGCTTTGTTCGTAATGATCTTCCGGCAGCTGAAAAAGATATTTCTAAAGTAGCTGCATTTATTAAAACAGATTTACCTAGAGTGGAAGAGGCTGTTCATAAAGCGGCAGATATGGTACAAAATGAATTGCCAAATTTAGAAGCGACCTTGACTAAAACGGCAGATTCTATCCGGAATTTTGAAGATGAGTATGATTTAGGAGAAATTATTTCCTTGTTGAAAAATGATATACAACAAGAAAGTGACTTTATATCTGATCCGATTGTATTAAATGAAAATTCGTTATTTCCTATTCCTAATTATGGATCAGCGAATTCGCCTTTTTATACAACCTTGAGTTTATGGGTTGGTGCCTTGCTGCTCATTTCTTTATTACGCGTGGATGTTCGAGATCCTGAAGGAATTTACACACCGAACCAAATTTACTTTGGCAGATGGCTAACCTTTGTCACAATTGGATTATGCCAGAGCTTAATTGTGACACTGGGAGATATGTTTATCTTAAAGGCATATGTAGCTGAGCCAGTTGCATTCGTATTGTTCAGCATGTTTATCAGCTTAGTATTTATGACAATTGTTTATACATTGGTTTCTGTTTTTGGCAACTTAGGTAAGGGATTAGCGATTATTTTTCTTGTATTGCAGCTATCTGGTTCTGGAGGAACTTTTCCTATTCAAGTTGCACCACCTTTTTTCCAAAAAATTAATCCCTACCTACCATTTACACATGCAATCAACCTATTAAGAGAAACCGTAGGCGGGATGGTAAAGGAAAAAGTATTATTTTCAATCAGCATGCTTATCATCTTTAGTGTAATTGCTTTGATTATTGCTCTATTTTTAAAAAAGCCATTGGCCAATGGAACAAGAAAAATGACAGAAAAGGCAAAAGCAAGCGAGATTATACATTAATAGTAACTACATGGGCAAGGAATTTCCCATAATGGAAAGCGAAGGACTGTTTCTACATATAGAACAGTCTTTTTTGCTTTTATTTTAAGAATAATGTAGTGCCTAAAAGGGTAAAAGAAGGAAGGTATCAGCCTTATTAAGTGTTTACGTTAATTATGTAAGGCTTCAAGGGAAACTGATGTTGGCTGAAAAAATTCGACTTTAGCTGAAAAGCCAGTGAGATTGGCTGATAAGATCGAAGATTGGCTGAAAAGCCCCCAGTTTTGGCTGATAAAAAAGAAGATTGGCTGAAAAGCCCCCAGTTTTGGCTGATAAAAAAGAAGATTGGCTGAAAAGCCCCCAGTTTTGGCTGATAAAAAAGAAGTTTGGCTGAAAAGCCCCTAACTTTGGCTGATAAAAAAGAAGTATGGCTGAAAAGCCCTCAGTTTTAGCTGATAAAAAAGAAGATTGGCTGAAAACCCAACAGATTTTGACTGATAAAACCCCATTTCGGCTAGAATTCTCTTATCTTTGCCATACTGGGAAGCATCTTTCCAGTAATTTCTCCTATATTTTACTACTCCTATGACGTAAACAGCTGATTGCTAATGGCTTCATTGTAAGTATTTGCTTTCCAAACTCAAACTATTAGAAACATCCTTAAAATATTATAGAAAAGAATAAATATCTTCTCCCTTCAGCTACGGAAGGTTGGCAGGATTTAATATCATCATTAAATACAATACAATACAATACGATACTACTTGTTTTATAACTACTAATAGGATTTATATTTCAGAAACAAATGGAAAAAAATATCATTGTAAACGTATTACTTTTTCATTGACAACTTGTATATACATCTATATCATTAGTTTTATAACATGTATATACAAGATTCGACAAATATTTGCAAACGTTTTATTAGTTTTGGAATAGAATTCATCTTCATCATAGAATGGGAGGACGTAAGAAATGAGCATAGATAAACAGCAGGTTAGTAATATAATTGACGCGATTGGCGGCAAAGAGAATATTTCTGCTGCAACGCATTGTGTGACAAGATTGCGATTTGCATTAGCAGATGAAGGAAAAGTAGATAAAGAGAAGCTTGAATCAATAGATTTAGTGAAAGGGTCGTTTTCGGCAAATGGACAATTTCAAGTTGTAATTGGTCCAGGTACGGTGGAGAAGGTTTATAAAGAATTAATCAATCAAACGGGTGCATCCGAAGGGTCGAAAGATGATGTCAAAAAAGCCTCAGAACAAAATTTAAATCCATTACAGCGTGCTGTAAAAATGTTAGCTGATATATTTATTCCGATTTTGCCTGCAATTGTAACAGCTGGTTTACTAATGGGAATCAATAATGTCCTAACAGGTGAAGGTATCTTTTTTGAGCAATCGGTGGTTCAAGCATATCCACAATGGGCAGACTTTGCTAGTATTATCAATTTAATAGCTAATACAGCGTTTACTTTTTTACCCGGTTTAATCGGCTGGTCTGCAATGACTCGATTTGGCGGCAGTCCTTTATTAGGGATTGTGCTTGGATTAATGCTCGTTCATCCTGATTTATTGAATGCATGGGGATATGGAAGTGCAAAAGAAATTCCGACATGGAACATTTTTGGTTTAGAAGTAGAAAAGGTTGGCTATCAAGGTCAGGTTTTACCAGTCCTGCTTGCTTCTTATGTTTTAGCTAAATTAGAAATTTTCTTAAGAAACAGAATTCCAGATTCTTTTCAAATGTTATTCGTGGCACCTATTGCTTTACTTGTAACTGGTTTTGTATCATTTATTGCAATCGGTCCCATCACATTTTTTATTGGCAACTTAATTACAGATGGCGTTGTAGCAATTTTTGATTTTGCGCCAATTTTAGGTGGATTAATATACGGCGGATTATATGCACCGCTTGTTATTACTGGTATGCATCATACATTCTTAGCAGTAGATTTGCAGTTGATCGGAAGCACTGGCGGAACATTTCTATGGCCGATGGTTGCTTTATCCAATATTGCTCAAGGGTCAGCAGCACTTGCCATGTTGTTTATATTAAAAGATGAAAAATTAAAGAGTTTGTCAGTAACTTCAGCTATCTCCGCGTATCTTGGTGTTACGGAGCCAGCGTTGTTTGGTGTTAATCTGCGCTTCCGCTTTGCCTTTATTTCGGCCATTATTGGATCTGCTATAGCTGGTGCCTTTATTTCTATCCAAGCAGTAAAAGCACCTTCAATAGGAGTAGGCGGCTTGCCAGGATTCCTGTCCATTTTCCCTAATAATTGGGGAGCATTCTTCATTGGAATGGCCATTGTCATAATCGTCCCATTCCTTTTAACAATATTATTTGGAAAAGTGCGCAAGGCGCAATAAATAGTAGAGTATTTATAACAGAAGGTATCAATGATTCATATTGATATCTTCTGTTTTTATTTAAACATACCTACATAAATGATTAAGAAAGAAAGTGAAAAGAAATCTATGCTTCTTTTTATCTTATATGGTGAAGAATACATTAATATGCGACTTACAATATGATCCTGAAAGTCATATAATTCGCATAGAACAATCCTATTTATCTTGAATTGTCTCTTCTGCTGTTTTTGGTATTTAATAGTTTGTGAGTATCGTTTTTCAAATTACCTTTCCAATTTTTAATTATCTTGGTAAAGTAGTCGTAATAATAAGGAGTTAGTAAAGAAAGGTGGGTGAATCATTTTTTTGAAAACGTTTAAATTTAAAGATAGATTACGAAAGGAAATTATGGTAAGTTCGCTTATTACTATCTCGCTGGCTTCCTTGGTGATTTTTGGAGGACTATTTGGCTACTATTACTATTCAATCAACCAAGAAATAACAGAAGAAAGGGAAAGGATTACTAATCAGTATAAAAGTATAACTAGTTACCTTGATGAAAATTTAGAAATGTACAGCGAAACCATATTTGCAAGATATGTAGATGGAAAATTAACTGATAGAGATTTATATGAAGAGTATTATCACCTTCTAAGCAGAAAGGAAAGGAATATAAGAATTCGGTTATTATTATTGGATAAAAATAAAAATTTATTATTTGATAGCGAGAAGAAAGAAGATATTAGGTTGATCTATTTCTTAAATACGGTAGTAGATAATAATCCATTAGAGGAAAAAGTTATCCGTCGGATATTTATGACTCCTCAAAGAGAGCATACCTTATTATCCTTAAAAAAGATAAAGGAGGATTCCTATACGATTGGATATGCGGCTTTTTTAATGAATGGAAATGATTTTCTGCAAAACTCTTCAGGAAATGGAACCCAATATCTACTGTATGATAATTATCATAATGTTTTCTCCAGTAGCTCATTCGAATTTTTAAAAGGATCTTTAGAAAAAGTAAGTTCAGAAGTAAGGGATGGAAATTTTCAAAGTGAAGAAGAGAACTATTACTCCAAACATAGACTGCTGGAATCAAATATGAATTTAATTGTTTATAAAAAATTAGAATCACTAAACATATTATGGCGCTTTTCGTTTAGCATCGTCATGATTTTGGTTTTCTTTTTATTACTTTTTTCTCGTTATTCCTCTAAAAAGATCGCTTACAATAATGCTAGATATGTGGAATTTATATCCAATGAAATGAAAAAAGTAACAAATAATAAAAACTATCGCTTTAAGATAGAGTCAAAAGATGAATTCCAATTTTTGAGTGAAAATATAAATCAAATGCTCGATGAATTAGAAGAATTAAATCAAAATAACATTTCTTTACTAAAGGAAAATGTCATCTCAGAACGCAAAATGTTAGAGGCGCAATTTAATCCTCACTTTCTGTATAATACATTGGAAACGATACGAGTAGCAACTTATTATGATACAGAATTAGCTAACAAATTAATCTTAAATCTAAATACCATTTTGAGATATAGCATTTCCAAAATGAATGAAGTAGCAGCCATTAAAACCGATATGCTTTATATTAAAAACTATTTGGAAATTTGCAAAGAACGGTTTGAGCGATTTACGTTTGACATAACGATAGAGGAACAAACAGAGGAATTCCTCATTCCGAAATTGTTAATTTTGCCAATAGTAGAAAATAGTATGAAATATGGATTTAGAGATAGAAGAGATTTACATTTATCAATTAATATCGTCAGAACTGGGGAAAGTTTGACGATACAAATAAGCGATAATGGAGGAGGTATAGATGATAGTACGTTAGTTAAAGTAAATTCAAATGTATTTAAGAAAAGTGGGAACCATCATGGCCTATATAATGCAAAGAGAAGATTATTATTAATGTACCCAAATTCTTACTTCAAAGTAAAAAGTCCTGGGGAACATACGACTGTCATTATGAAAATCAGGGAGTGAGAGAAAAATGTACAGAGTTCTCATTATTGAAGATGAAAAATTAATAAGAAAATGGCTGCGTTATGGTTTTGATTATGAATCAGTTAATTGCGTAGTAATTGGAGAAGCAAGTGATGGGGAAGAAGGAATTGAACTTATAAATGAACTAAAGCCTGATATTGTCATTACAGATATTAATATGCCAAGAAAAAATGCCTTTCAAATGCTTGAAGAAACAAAATATCTTATTTTTTCAAAAATTATTGTCTCGGGATATAATGATTTTCCTAATGCAAAAAAGGCAATTTCTTATGACGCAGTTGAATTTATTGTAAAACCGATAAATGAATCAGAATTAAAAGAAGCTATCAGAAAAGCAGGGACAATGGTAGATATATTGAAACTGGAACAAAAGGAAAAGCAGAAAATAGACGATATGATTAAGGGGTTAGCACATTCATCTTTTGAGGGTCATTATGATCATTTAGTTAAGCAGATGATTCAATATATTGAGAAAAATTACGCAAAAAAGTTTACTTTTAATGCAGTGTCAAATGAACTGGGATATAGCTCATCTCTTCTTTATAAGAAATTTAAAGAGGAAACCAAACAAACTTTTAATGAATACCTGAATCAATATCGAATAAAAAAATCAATTGAAGAGGTTCAACGCGGAGAGTATAAAATTTATCAAATAGCTGAAAAAGTTGGTTTCACTGATTATAAGTATTTTAATCAAGTGTTTAAGAAATACACAGGATATACTTGTACTGAATTTTTGGAGAGAAAGTAGTGTAGAATTTTCTCTGAATTTATAGAATAGTACCATTTGAAAGCGTTTGCTTATATATTATCCTAAACATATCAATGATAAGGAGAGGATAATAAATGAAAAGATATTGGAAAATGTTCATTTTAGTAGTTGTGGGTGTATTAGCACTAACTGCTTGTTCATCTGAAGAGAAAGCGGGAGAAGGAGCATCGGATAAATTAGTTATTTACACACCAAATTCAGAAGGGTTAATTAATGCGACAATCCCTGCCTTTGAAGAAAAATATGGAATCAAGGTTGAGTTAATTCAGGCTGGTACAGGAGAGTTATTCAAAAAGTTGGAAAGCGAAAAAGACTCTCCAGTGGCGGATGTAATGTTTGGAGGAACCTATACTACTTATGCTCTTCATGGAGAATTATTCGAAGAATATGTTTCTGCTGAAAACGAAAACGTAATAGAGGAATATCGCAATACTAATGGGTATTCTACTCCATTTACTTTAGATGGAAGTGTACTTGTTGTAAATAAAGATCTGACAAAAGGAGTGGATATTAAAGGATATGCTGATTTATTGAATCCCGAGTTAAAAGGAAAAATCTCTACAGCTGATCCAGTTAATTCATCAAGTGCATTTTCGCAATTAACGAATATTTTACTTGCAAAGGGCGGATATGATTCAGATGATGCCTGGAATTATGTAGAAGATCTCTTTACAAATATAGATGGAAAAATCAACTCTAGTTCTAGTAATGTATATAAAACAGTGGCCGATGGAGAGATGGCAGTTGGATTATCTTATGAAGATCCGACAGTGAAGTTATTGAATGATGGAGCGAATGTTGAAATTATTTATCCAGAAGAAGGTACGGTTTTCTTACCTGCAAACTCAGCGGTTGTGAAAAATGCCAAAAATATGGATAATGCGAAAAAATTCCTTGATTTCATTATTTCTAAAGATGTTCAAGAGGTACTTGCAAAATCAACAACTAATAGACCAGTTAGAGATGATGTAGAAATCGGAGAAAATATGAAGCCGCTTGCAGATATTAAGACATTAACAGAAGACTATGAATATGTTATTCAGCATAAGGATGAAATTGTCCAACATTATAATGAAATATTTGTTGATATTCAATCTAAATAATGAGAGGCCAGGAGGTGAAAGAGAATGAGTTTTATTAATATAGAGCATGCCAAAAAGGAATATGGAGGAGTAGCGGTAATTCCAGATCTAACCCTGAACATAAAAGATGGATCTTTATTTACCCTCTTAGGTCCATCTGGATGTGGGAAAACAACCTTACTGAGAATGATAGCTGGTTTTAATTCAATAGAAGGAGGAAACTTCTATTTTAATGAGAACAGAATAAATGATAAAGAACCAAGTAAAAGAAATATTGGAATGGTATTTCAAAACTACGCAATCTTTCCTCATTTAACGGTAAGAGAAAATGTAGAATTTGGTTTAAAACAAAGAAAACTTACGAAAGAGGAAATCCAACAGAGGACGACTCAATATTTGAAATTAATGCAAATTGAGCAATATAGTGAGCGGAAACCAGAAAAATTAAGTGGTGGACAACAGCAGCGTGTTGCGCTAGCACGTGCATTAGCAATAAATCCTGATGTACTACTGATGGATGAACCGCTAAGTAACTTAGATGCTAAATTAAGACTTGATATGCGCCAAGCTATTAGGGATATCCAAAGAGAAGTGGGAATAACAACCGTATATGTTACCCATGATCAAGAAGAAGCCATGGCAATTTCAGATCAGATTGCTGTTATGAATAATGGAGTAATTCAGCAAATTGGAAGTCCGAAAGAATTATATCACCGCCCTGCTAATGAATTTGTTGCTACCTTTATTGGGAGAACCAATATACAAGAAGCGAAACTAGTTTCTACTGGAGATAGTGCCACAATAGAGTTCGAAAATGGTTTTAATCTTTCCTTTGATGAACTAGCCAGCGAACATAGTCAAAGAGTTAGAGTGAGTATTAGACCAGAGGAATATGTAAGAACAAAGCAAAATCCTGATACTATTCGTGGCGTAATAACTGATAGTGTCTACCTAGGAATGAATACGGAATATTTCATTCATCTTGATACAGGAGAAAATATTCAAGTAAGTGAAGAGTCAACATTTGAAGAAGATTTGAAGGCTGGGGATGAAGTCTGGCTGGAGATAAATAAACAAAAAATCAATATATTTACAGATGATGGTTCACGTAATTTATTGGGGGTGTAAATAATGAGAAACAAGTTTAAATTTAATATTTGGACCGGCTCCTCCTTATTTATCCTTCTTACTTATACCGTTTTCCTTATATATCCGGTATTAATGATTTTAATACAAGCATTATTTATAAATGGTTCCTTTTCATTAAAATACTTTGTTGAGTTTTTCTCTAAAAGTTACTACTCGGAAACATTAATCAATAGTTTTAAAGTTTCTATTTCTGCAACGTTCTTTGCGTTAGTAATTGGAATAACTTTAGCTTATTTATTTTCCATGTTTCAGTTTAAAGGAAAAAAAGTGCTGCAAGTATTAATTATTATAGCTTCCATGTCAGCACCTTTTATTGGTGCCTACTCATGGATCCTATTATTAGGAAGAAATGGAGTCATTACTAAATTTTTAGTGGAATATCTTCATTTTCCTCCATTTGATATTTACGGATTTTCTGGAATAACCCTAGTTTTTACTTTGCAGTTGTTCCCGCTTATTTTCTTATATGTTACAGGTGCCTTCAAGAGTATTGATAATTCGATTTTAGAAGCAGCTGAGAGTATGGGATGTACAGGAATAGCTCGGTTTTTCAAAGTGTTATTACCACTGTTGATTCCTACCATTTTAGCAGGAGCTTTACTAGTTTTTATGCGGGCGTTTTCCGATTTTGGAACCCCAATGTTAATTGGAGAAGGTTATCGAACTTTCCCGGTGTTAATTTATACGCAGTTCATTAGTGAGGTAGGAGGAAATGCAGCATTTGCAGCTTCTTTAGCTATTATTGCAATTGTTATTGCCTTAGTCATATTTTTAATTCAGAAATATGTGTCCAATAAAAATTCTTTTAGTATGAGTTCGCTTCACCCTGTGCAGCCCAAAAGTATGAAAGGATTTAAGAAACTTTTTGTTTATATAGTAGTTTATGGCATTGTATTTATTGCGATGCTGCCACAATTTTACCTGATGTATACCTCGTTTTTAAATACAAAAGGGATGGTATTTCAAGAGGGATATTCTTTTAATAGTTATATAGAAGCATGGGATAGAATGGGATCAGCGATAATTAACACGATAAGGATACCTTTCTTAGCCCTAGTAATCGTAGTTATTTTTGCTATCTTTATTTCTTATTTGGCGGTAAGGAAACGTAACCTATTTACATCATTGATTGATAGTTTAAGTATGATTCCTTATATTGTTCCTGGCACTGTTTTAGGGATAGCCTTATTAGCATCATTTAATACGGGAATAGGTGGAAGTGGAATAATCGCAATTACTGGTACAGCGTTTATTATGGTTATTTCTTTATCTATTAGAAGATTGCCGTATACGATAAGATCATCAGTAGCCTCCTTACAGCAAATTCCACCTTCTATTGAGGAAGCGGCTGAAAGTTTAGGCAGTAGCCGGTTAAATACTTTTATCAAAATAACCGTTCCAATGATGTTGCCTGGCATTATCTCTGGAGCAATATTGAGCTGGATTACCATGCTTTCAGAGCTTTCTACGTCCATATTGCTATATACGGTGAATACCAAAACAATGACAGTAGCAATCTATACGGAGGTAATTCGGGGGAATTATGGTATTGCAGCAGCACTGTCTACAATATTAACGATAATAACAGTTCTCTCTCTCTTAATATTTATGAAAGTATCTAAAAATGATAGTATTACGCTATAACTTTTGCCTATAGATTAACGAGTAGTTGTTTAAGAGAAGTAGATGCAAATCAAAGAGGCTCCCATCTCATCAAAACTGCGTTATATCGGTTTTGTGAGATCGGAGTTTTTTGTATTGAGATAGTAAAATTAAAAGGAATATGCAGATTTTGTCGAAAGAATTTTATAGAAATATAGGAAAAACTACCGATAGTAAATGGGTGGGATTTACTTCTTAATGACTACTTTTCAAGTTATAGGAAGAGGCTCCTAAATATAATTTTTTGGAGGACAGCATGATTGGCTTAGGACTTATAGGATTATTATTAATGGTATTTGCGCTTATTTACTTCGTTATCTATTTGCTTAAAAAGGTGAGAGGCAGAAATCCAATTCTTTCAAAGAAAATATTTTATTTTTCCTTAATTGGTGGTTTCTTATTAATGATTCTTTCGGCTTCTTTTCTTGATACAGGAACTCAAGGACAATTACAAGAAGTAGAGGGAAAGAATAGTAAATTAGAGTCAGAAGTAAAAGCATTAAAAACAAAAGCAAAAGAGCTTGAAGATAAAGTCGTAGAACTCGAATCAGATAAAGAAAAACTTTCAACTGAATTAAGTGATACAGAAGCTAAGCTCTCTGATAGCAAGGATCAAGATAAGGAATTTGCAGAATACAAAAAATCACAAGAAGAAAAAATCGCTAACTTAGAAAGTGAAAAGAAGGAGCTTGAAGAAAAAGTAAATAACTTAGAAGACAAAGTTGCTGCGGCGAACACGCCATCAAGTTCTTCAACAAAAGCTTCGAATTCAGGCAGTACCGCTAGTTCCAAAAATAATAATGCAACTGCTTCAACTGTTAATTCAGGCAATAATAATTTTGCTAATTGTACGGAATTAAGATCTGTCTATCCAAATGGGGTACCAAGCTCTCATCCTGCTTATCAGTCAAAAATGGATAGAGATAAGGATGGGTATGCTTGTGAGAGATAAGAAATCTTTCATTAATTAATACATATTTATCTATTCTTATGATTAATAGCTGTCTCTTTGTAGAGACAGCTATTTTAGTAGCTAGCATTAAAGCTTCTGTGTATCAGAAACAGGCTCATTTACATCATTAGTATCAGCTTTTTTAATCGTAAAGTAGGCAATCAAGAAAGCGGATCCGATGGCAATAATAATTCCAGCTATCGCATATGGGAAGTAAGGACCAACATAGGCAACTAGACTTACGATACTAGAAAGGATATAGCCATATATTCTCACTCCTGCAGCGGCAAAGAAGGTAGCGGCAATGGCACTTCCGATTGTACATGCAATAAATGCTTTTTTATTTTTAATTAATACACCGAATAAAGCAGGTTCTGTAATGCCGAGTAGTGCTGATATAGTTGCAGAAATGATAATCGATTTCTCCATTTTATTTTTTGCTTTAAAGAACATAGCAAAGGTCGCTCCAGCAATTGCCATATTGGTCATAAACATCATTGGCATTAACATATCATAGCCTTTATCGGCGAAGTTTTGCAGGGCGATTGGCGTGATAGCGTGATGCACTCCGAATACAATTTCAATGGGTCTTGCTCCTCCCATTACAACACCAGCTACTATAGGCGAAATATCAAATAAAAGTTCGATAACATAAGCCAATGCCTTACCGACATAACCACCCAATGGACCCGTGACAATTAAAGAAAAAGGAATAGCAATAAATAGAGCCAAAGTAGGTGTAAATACTGTGCGTAAAACATTTGGCATAAAACGGTCCACCCATTTGTGAATATGGCTTAATGCCCAAACTGAAAGGATAACAGGTATAACTGTACCAGAATAATTAATAACGGGAATCGGTAAGCCGATAAATTGGAATTGACTTATTTCTCCTAATTTAGCTGCATCCAATAAGGTTGGATACATCAGTCCTCCAGCGATGGCAATAGCTAAGTATTGATTGGTTTTAAAGATTTTTGCTGCTGAGGCTGCTAAAAAGAATGGTAGAAAGTAAAAGACACCGCTTGCAACTAAATCTAAAATAGTGACAGTTTCACTTTCCTTAGAAAGAATATTTAAGGCAATGAGTCCAGCTAATATCCCTTTTATCATTCCAGCTCCGGCAATAGCAGGAACTATTGGTCCGAAAACACCTGAAACAACATCTAGTAATCTTCCAAAAACTCCTTTTTTCTTGTCGCCTTCTTGTGCTTCTTGCTTATCTTCATCTAGTCCTAACTCATCGATGATTGCTGTATAAAATTTTTGGACATGGGTACCAATAATGATTTGGTATTGATCACTTTGTAATTGTTCTCCGATTACTCCATCCAGCTGTTTTATTTGCTCTCTTTTTATTAACGACTGGTCATATAAATCGAAACGTAAACGAGTCATACAATGCCAAACTTTTTTAATATTACTTTTACCGCCAACATATTCAATGATTTTTGAAATCGTGTCTTTTTCCCTCATAGTTTCATAGCATCCTTTCCTCTTACATAAATGCGGAAAATGTATAATTGCACTTTGATTTGACAAGGAAATCATAGCATAGCTCTTTAATTTTGAAAACGGTTTAAAAATACCAAGATAATGAGCTGGTCCTTATAAAATAAAGGTTTTTTCCGATTTGTTTATAAAATTGGTACGGTAAATTAACGTTATATTATGACTTGCCTAACCAAATTGACGCTGTATTTTTCCTATGTTTAAATTTAAGTATTGATTGGCTTTGATTTGACAAGAAGAAGCAAAGAGAGAGAAGGAGATTTTGGTGGAACCGACAATTATAACAGATATTAAATCTTTTGTAACCAATCCACATCGGCATAATTTAGTTGTCGTGAAAGTGGAAACTAATAAAGGGATTTATGGATATGGCTGTGCAACCTTTCAGCAGCGGCCTTTAGCAGTTCAATCCATCCTTGAGGAATATCTAAAACCCTTATTATTAAATAAAGATGCCAATCATATTGAAGATTTATGGCAGATGATGATGGTGAATTCCTATTGGCGCAATGGACCAGTAATAAATAATGCGATTGCCGGCATCGACATGGCCTTATGGGATATAAAAGCAAAGCTTGCTAATATGCCTCTTTATCAATTGCTAGGCGGAAAATCTAAAAATGCCATTGCCGCATATACTCATGCAGACGGATTAACACTCGATGAACTTTTCGCCAATGTTGATGAGTTAATCCAAAAGGGATATCGTCATATTCGTTGTCAGTTGGGGAAATATGGTGGGAAAAATCAAAAAATGCACTTGACGAACGAGCTAAGTGAAGGGGAATATTTTGATCCAGATATTTATATGACAGATGTCATTACTATGTTTAAGGCACTTCGTGAAAAATATGGCTATTCTATTCACTTCTTACACGATGTTCATGAGCGGTTATTTCCAAATCAAGCCCTTCAGTTGGCAAAAGAACTGGAACCATATAAGCTTTATTTCTTAGAAGATATTTTGCCGCCTGATCAAAATGAATGGCTTTCCCAACTAAAAGTACAATGTACGACACCTATTGCGACGGGAGAACTTTTTAATAATCCAATGGAATGGAGAAATCTAATCGTTAATCGACAAATTGATTATATACGCTGTCATGTTTCACAAATTGGTGGAATTACCCCAGCACTTAAGCTAGCTGCTCTTTGTGAAAATTTTGGTGTGCGCATTGCGTGGCATGGGCCTTCTGATATGACGCCAATTGGGGTGGCGGTTAATACGCATTTAAATATTCATCTTCATAGCGCGGCAATTCAAGAGATTCAGGAACCAGATGAAACGACAATGAAAATGTTCCCGCATGCGATAAAAGTGCATGAAGGTTATATTTACCCAATTGAAAGAGAGGGAATTGGCGTAGAATTTGATGAGGAAATGGCGAAGAATTACCCTGTTATCTATCGCAAACATGAATGGACACAAGCCCGAATACCAAACGGCGCTATTCATACACCATAATAGAAATGAAGAGAGAGGTCTTAGTAAAAGGGATCTGTCTCTTTCTTTTATTTTTAAGAAATAAATATATGTTAGAATGATGAGGCGGATGAAACTTATTCTGTTTGAGAGGTAAGAATGATGAAAAAAAGAGACTTTATAGCAGAAGATATTTTAAGTAAGATTTATCAAAATAAATATAAAGCTGGCGAAAAAATCCCAACGGAAAGAGAACTGGCAAGACATTATGATGTATCGAGATACACTATTCGTGAAGCACTAAAAAAGCTTGTGAATATAGGGTGTGTAAAAGTTATTCAGGGTTCAGGAATTTTTGTAAATGAGACACGGTATAAAAGCCCTTTAATATATAATTCACTCACAGAAAGAAAGTTTAAAGATATTCAATCAAAAATTATTTATTTTAAAAAAATAGAGGCAGATCATGCTTTAGAAAAAATATTTGACTTAAGTGGTAAAAAAACAAAAGTATGGGAGTATAAACGTGTTCGCATTGTGGATTTTCAAAAAATGCAAATAGAAACGACAAGACTTCCGTGTGTCTATTTCCCAGATTTAGAGGAGGAAGCAGTAAAAAACTCCGTTCATGAGTATGTCCAGCAATGTGGCTATCAAATCTCTCATTTTATTACTACCTATAGTGCCATAAATGTCAGTAAAGAAGATGCCGAGCTGCTTAACTGTAAAAAGGGTACGGCTGCTATGAAGATTTTTAATCGAGGAATTCTGCAGAATGGCACCGTATTTGAATATAGTGAGATGATAAACTTGGACTACTCCGTTTCTTATTTCACTCCGTTTAATCCATATAGTCACCAGTATAGGAAGAATTAGGAGGAAAATATTTGTTTTTTTCCTCCTAAGGAATAGGACTAAAAAAAATGTCCTATTTATTTGTATATCAATAAAACAACCTTCAATACCTCCTTCACCACATCATTAAACCCTCTATAATTTTGGATAAAAAAACCAAAAAAATAAGACAAATTAAATATATCATGTCTTTTTTGTGTATTCTCTTTAGAATGTATGGATGAAAACATTGTTTACATTTGTTATGGTTGATGAAGAAAGCGTTTTCTTTATTAGAATGAAAAGGGGGAGATAAGGAAGACCTTGCTATCTTTTATTTTATATGGAGTATATACATTTCTTTATTCTTATTGGTTGAACAATTATCCGGAGGTGTACAGATGAAGAAGATAATATCCGTTTTATCTTTGTTTTTAATAGGTTTATTAGTGCTCTCAGGCTGCGAATCAGATAAGGAAACATCGTCTAATGTGGATGAAAATGGAATAAAAACTTTTACTGCATTTATGGCTGTGCCTGGTAAAGAATTACCGGATGATAATAGAATGATGAATAAAATTGCTGAAAAAATAGGAGCAAAAGCAGATGTTACGTGGTTAACAGGACAAACCGCTTCTGAGCGAATCGGGGTAATGATTGCAGGAGGTGAATATCCTGATTTTATTGATGGATCAGATGGTACAGCTGCATTAATCAATGCTGGTGCATTAATTCCATTAGAGGATTATTTAGATGATTATCCCAATATTAAAAACCTGTATACGGATGCTCAATGGAATCAAATTAGACATGAGGATGGCCATATTTATATTATTCCGCAATTTGGTGTCGTTAAAGGGCAGAATATGGCAGTTAACCATAGTGATGAAGCATTTTGGATTCAAAAGCGCATTTTGGAATGGGCTGATTATCCTGAAATCACCACATTAGATGAATATTTTGATCTAATTGAAAGCTATCTTAAAGAAAATCCTACTTCAGAGGATGGCCAGAAGAATATTGGATTTTCCATTTTGTCTGATGATTGGAGATATTTCTGTTTAGAAAACCCACCGCAATTTTTAGCGGGATATCCTAATGACGGAGCTGCGGTTATTGATCCTGTAACAAAGGAAGCAAAAGTTTATGATCAAATTCCAGAAGCAAAAGAGTATTACAAAATCCTAAGTGAGAAATTTGCCAAAGGAATAGTTGATCCAGAAACTTTTACGATGTCTTATGATCAATATATTGCAAAAATTTCTTCAGGGCGTGTATTAGGAATGGTTGATCAATATTGGCAATTCCAGGATGCAGAAACTTCTCTTAAATCACAAGGTTTAGATCATCTAACTTATGTTCCGCTTGATTTAGTCTTAGATAAAAATGTTACACCGCAATATTTTAGTCCGCCAACATTGAATGTTGCAAATGGTCTTGGTATTAGCATTAGTAATAAAGATGTTGAGGGCTCCTTGAAGTTCCTAAATGACTTACTTGATCCTGAGGTGATGGTTATGAGAACTTGGGGAGAAAAGGGCGTTGATTATGAAGTAGATGATAAAGGTTTATTCTATCGAACCGAAGAACAACGTAAAAACGCAAAAAATCAGAATTACGTGACGAATAATTTTTCTGATTATAATTATTTCCCGACATACACTGGAATGCTGGAAGACGGAATCAATGCTGTATCTCCAGGTGAACAGCCAGATGAATTCTATGCTACTTTATCTGATTTGGATCGAAAAATTCTTGATGCTTATGGCTATAAAAAATGGACAGATTTCTTAACACCAGTGAAGGAAAATGCACCTTGGTATCCTATTTATTCAGCGACAAATGGATGGACTGCCAGCACACCAGAAGGAATTTCAAAAGAAAAAATGACGGAAGTAAAGCAGCAGTGGTTACCAAAAGTTATTATGACATCACCAGATAAGTTTGAAAGTGCTTGGGATGATTACATGGATGCTTACAATTCTCAAGTTGATGTAAAGGCCTATGAAGATGCCTTAACAAAGGAAGTACAACGAAGAATCGAAGTCTCTGAATCTAATAATTAAAAATGCTGGTAATGATTATTTAACGAAATATTGGGGTGCGCCCTGAAATATAGGACGTTTTCCCAATCCCTTTCGTATTAAGGAAAGGTGTGTGTAAAGGGTGCAGCAGGAGAAACCGGTAATGTTAGAAACTGTCGTACAGCCATCTCCGAAAAAGGTAGGTTCTTTAAAAAAATTATTTAAAAAATGTAAAGAGCAAAAAGAATTAGTGTTGTTATCTATCCCCTTTGTAATTTATGCATTAATTTTTTATTATGCTCCTCTTAGTGGCTGGTTAATGGCTTTTCAAAATTATCGGCCAGGAAGAGGAATATTTGAACAAGAATGGGTGGGGCTAAACAATTTTAAATTTCTCTTTTCTGATCCTACATTCATTAATGTAGTCCGTAATACGTTAGCAATGAGTATGATAAATCTAGTGCTAGGATTCATTTTTTCTATTGGATTTGCACTTCTATTAAACGAGGTAAGAAATAAAACAGTCAAAAAGTTTATGCAAACCGTTTCTTATCTTCCTCACTTTTTATCTTGGATTATCGTGACAGGAATTGTTATGGAAGTATTGTCTCCGGAAACAGGTATTATCAATCAATTATTGTTAGTTTTTGGCATAATTGATACACCTATTAACTTTTTTGCAGATCCCAAATACTTTTGGTGGATTGTAGGCTTTGCAAATGTATGGAAATCAACTGGATGGGGAAGCATTATTTATTTAGCGGCAATGGCATCGATTAATGAAGAACTGTATGAGGCAGCATCTATTGATGGAGCGAATCGCTTAAGAAAAATTTGGCATGTTACATTGCCGGGGATTAAACCAACTATCTTTATTCTCTTATTAATCAATATTGGAAATATATTAAATGCTGGATTTGAAGTTCAATATTTATTAGGAAATGGATTAGTGCAAGGAGTATCGCAAACAATTGATATCTTTGTTTTAAAATACGGAATTAGCTTAAATAACTATTCATTAGCTACTGCTGCTGGAATATTTAATGGAATAATTAGTCTTACCTTAATCTTCATTGCTAACCACTTAGCGAAAGCAGCGGGAGAAGAAAGACTATTCTAAAGGAGGATGGAGAGTGATGAAAAAGGTCTATTATTCTGATGTACTTTTTGATATTTTTAAATGGATTTTTTTACTATTTTTTATTCTTGCAACACTGTACCCCATTTTAAATACGCTAGCAGTTTCCTTTAATGATGGATTAGATTCTATTAAAGGAGGAATTTACCTCTTTCCAAGAGAATTAACACTTGAAAACTATATAACTGTATTGAAAAAAGATACGCTTATCCAAGCTTCTATTATTACTGTTGCAAGAACGGTAATTGCTACAATCGTTCAATTATTTCTGACTGCTCTTTTAGCCTATATATTAAGCAGAAAGGAATTTGTATTTAGAAAATCTATTACATTGCTCTATATCTTTACTATGTATTTAAATGCGGGGTTGATTCCGAATTACCTTTTGATGAGTAAATTAGGATTGTTAAATAGCTTTTGGGTGTATATTATTCCGGGAATGATAAGTGCGTTTAATATGTTAGTTATCCGCACGTATATTAATGGATTACCGGAGAGTTTAGTGGAATCGGCCAAAATGGATGGTGCATCTCATTTTAGAATATTTATAAGTATTATAATGCCGCTATGCAAACCAGTTTTAGCAACAGTTGCATTATTTATAGCAGTATACCAATGGAACTCTTGGTTCGATGCGATGTTATACAATGGATTTAATGATCGATTAACTACATTACAATATGAATTAATGAAACTGCTTTCTTCTGTGACGAATCAAGGTGCAAATGCGGATTCTATGAAAAATTCGTCTTCTATGGTCACTCCTACATCAATACGAGCCGCAACAACCATTATTACAGCATTGCCGATTGTTTGTCTCTACCCCTTCTTACAAAAATATTTTATGAGTGGACTAACAATAGGTGGAGTAAAAGAATAAAGATGTTAAAAATAAGTGATGGAGGTGAGCTGCCTTACTATCAAAACGTGATAGTTCGGTAGATTAATATGGTTAAAGCATTTCAGACGGGGGAATATACTAATTTATTTAAAAAATATGGCTATCAAGAAGAGGAAATTAACAATCGCTTAGCGCTTATTTGGCAAACGTTATTTTTCGGAAAGGAGGAGGAACGAATTTATTATGAAACAGATAACCAGATGGGATATGTGGTAGATACGGGGAATAACGATGTAAGGACAGAAGGTATGTCCTATGCAATGATGTTAAGTGTGCAATTAGATCAAAAGGAAGTATTTGATCGGTTATGGAAATGGACAAAAACATATATGTGGATGGATTCTGGTGTTCATGCTAACTATTTTTCATGGTCTGTTTCACCCGAAGGAGTAAAAAATTCTTATGGACCAGCTCCCGACGGAGAAGAATTTTTTGCAATGGCATTATTTTTTGCTTCGCATCGCTGGGGAGATGGAGACGGAATCTTTGAGTATTCAAAAGAAGCGAAAGATATTCTCCACTATTGCATCCATAAAGGAGAAAACAATGATGGCTTTCCAATGTGGAATCCTGAAAATAAGCTTATCAAATTTATTCCAGAAGTAGAGTACTCTGATCCTTCCTATCATTTGCCCCACTTTTATGAACTTTTTTCCCTATGGGCAAATGAAGAAGATCGTGATTTTTGGAAGGGAGCAGCGGAAGCGAGTAGAAGCTATTTGTTAAAAGCATGTCATCCAGTTACGGGGCTTACAGCAGAATATGCCGATTATGATGGAAATCCTTACTATGACAGCGAGCATTTCTACTTTTATAGTGATTCGTATCGGGTAGCGGCTAATATTGGCCTCGATTACGAATGGTTTGGCAAAGACGAAGAATTAAGAAATTGCGTGGCAAAGATTCAAAAATTCTTTTGCGAAACAGTCAAAGGAGAAGAGGATTACGTTTATGCTATAGATGGAACAAAGGTGGAGCAGAATGTGTTACATCCTGTTGGCCTATTAGCAACAAATGCGATGGGTTCCCTTGCAACAGAAGGAAAGTTTGATTATGCGAAAGACTGTGTAGAGAAATTTTGGAATACCCCCCTTAGAACGGGAGAGCGGAGATATTATGATAACTTTCTTTATAGCTTTGCGTTTTTATCGTTAAGCGGAAATTATAGAATATGGTAGTGCTATTTTTGAGAAGAAGGGATGATCGGCAGTGCAGACTTTTAAGAATCCAATTTTAAAAGGATTTTCGCCTGATCCATCTATTTGTGTAGTTGGAGATGATTATTATTTGGTTACATCCACTTTTTCTTATTTTCCTGGTGTTCCGATCTACCATAGTAAGGATCTTGTTAACTGGGAATTAATCGGAAATATATTGGACCGAAAATCGCAGCTTCCCCTATCAGATGTTACACATTCTCAAGGAATATTTGCACCTTCTATTAGGTATAACAAAGGAATTTTCTATATGATAACGACAAATGTTCCGAATGGTGGAAACTTTATTGTGACAGCAACTGATCCAACAGGACCCTGGTCTGATCCATATTATTTAGAAGGAGCAGCAGGAATCGATCCAAGTCTATTCTTTGATACAGATGGAAAAAGCTATTATGTAGGGACAAGACCCAATCCCAAAGGAGTGCGCTACAATGGAGACTGGGAGGTATGGCTACAGGAAATAGATCTAAAATCTATGAAACTGATTGGAGTCAGTACAAAACTTTGGAAGGGTGCTCTAAGAGAGGCAATTTGGCCAGAAGGACCACATTTATATAAGAGGAACGGTTATTATTATTTAATGATTGCAGAAGGTGGCACTTCGTTTGAACATTGTGTCACGATTGCGAGAAGTGAAAAAATTGATGGTCCGTATATAGGAAATCCATGTAACCCTATTCTTACACATAGGCATCTTGGACGTGATTATCCTGTATGTAATGTAGGGCATGGCGACTTAGTGGAAACAGCGGATGGGGAGTGGTATATGACTTGTCTTGCAAGTCGTATTTTTGACGGATATAGCAATTTAGGCAGAGAGACATTTCTAGCAGAAGTAGTCTGGGAGAGTGATTGGCCAGTCATTAATCCGGGATTAGGAAGGTTAGCAAGAGAGCAGATGCACAGGCTGCCACTTTTTCCAACAGAAACAGTAAATCCCCGAATTCTGTTTGAACAACCTTTAGATAAGCGGTTATTATTTTTAAAAAATCCTGATATAGAAAAGTATGTTTTTGATGAAAGAGACGGTTGGTTAAGAATGTACGCTTCCCCACATACAATCGCAGATATTGCATCCCCTTCTTATATAGGGATTAGACAACAATCCATGTGGTATACGCTTAAAACGAGGCTGGATTTTACTCCGCAACAAAATGGGGATGAAGCCGGGCTTGTCATTCTGCAAAATGATCGTTATTCTATTCGCTTTGTCTCAGGATTGTTTGATGGAAAAAGAGAATTGAGAGTCATAACAAATTATAATGGGGAAGAGAAGCTGGAAGAACGTATAGTAGAGGATTCTCGTAATTTAACCTTAAAAATAAAAGGCGATTGTCAAAAACTCCATTTCTATTATTCTCAAGAAGATGGCGAGGAAATAGAAGTGGTGAAGAATATAGATGCACATATCCTAAGTACGGAAGTGGCAGGAGGATTTGTTGGTTGTACAATGGGAGTTTATGCAACTAGTAAATCGGATCTTACAAACAGTTGTTATGCAGACTTTCAATGGTTGGAGCAAGTAAACGAGGAAGTAGAGCTGCATGTAACAGAAAAGGTGAAACAGTATGAATAGGTTAATGAATGGCATATATATGAGGAGATTGACAAAGGTAGCTAATTTATTATATTTAAGTATTCTTTGGACAGTATTTTCGTTACCTATCATTACGATTGGGGCATCAACGGCTGCATTGTATTATACAGCCCATCATGCTATTAGAGAGGAAGAGGGATATATATTTGAACAATTTTGGAAAGCAATGAAAAGTAGCTTTAAACAGGCTACTATTACTTGGGTATTTTTTGTAGCTGCCATTTCTGTGTTTTATTACAATAGTCTGTTTTTAGGAGCGCAAACAAATGGGAGTGTTGTATCTATAATAGGGCAAACAATATTTCTTCTGCTTATCCCTTTGGTATGTTGTTGTTTTATTTATGCTATCTCCTATATAGCGAGATTTCAATCCCCATTAAAAATTGTTTGGAAAAATGCTGCCATTTTAGCCATCAGCCATTTGCCTAAATCGCTATTTCTATTAATACTTCTAGTGTTTTTTATAGTTAGTATATGGTTATTACCAATATTAGTTGTAATCATTCCTGCATTTTTCTCCTATATAATAAGTCGCTATATGGAAACTATATTCTCCAGCTATTTGAAAGAAAAATAACAGGAGAGTGTGGGGGAAAGAAGAGGAATTAAGCACAGACTATAACTAAATCTTCAAAGAAATATAGCAATACTGATTATATGAAAAAAATCTCTATCTAGTAGTAGTGAATAAATGGTAGAATACGCATCGCGGAAAACGCTTACAAAATAAATGGGCCAGAAGTCGCAATCGTTTAATATTTCTGTCTGAGTATGGTAGATAATAGCCTTTAGCTTTACTATTTGTGTAGAGACTGGTTTGGAAGGATGGGAAAAAAATTTGCTTGCACTGCTTCTGAATAATATAAAAATAAAGAAAAAAATGGTACTAATTTATTTATTAGCTGTAGTGATTCCTATCGTTCTTACTAATTTAGTCATTATCCATTCCATTCGAGAAAATGAGGATATTCAAAAAAATAAATCAATGGAGATTACGATAGAACGGCTGAAATATCATCTTAATGAGAGCTTCAACGAGATTACGGAAGTATCCAATTATATTAGTAGAGATTTGAAAATCAACGAATTTCTTCAAAAAAAGTATAAAGATAATGTAGATTATTATAGTGACTATATTTCCCTTGTTCAAGAAAACATCATTAATAATTTTTATGTATCTCAAGCGTTGGAAAGTATAGAAATATACACTACTAATCCAACTATTATTAACGGTGGGGTTTTTTGGAATTTGCGAGCGGTCGAGCAAACGAATTGGTATAGAATTTACAAAGAGAATAATCATAATATGATTTTATATCCTTATTATGAAGAGAATAAGCAATTCCCACCAAAGTTAGAGTCGAATCGAACGATTAGTTTTATAAGAGAATTACCAAATAGAAGCAACGGATATAAAAGTATTGTAAAAATAAATATTAATTATTATCGATTATTGGCAAATATCAAAAATGAAGATACGAGTAATAATATTGTAATAGCATATAATGATCAGGTTATTTTTAGTAATCAGGGCTCAGAGAAAAAGAATACCATATTCCGAAAATTAAAATCAAAAGAAAAATCCAGATTTAATCTATCTGATTCTTTTCTAGCAATCAATGATCGATGGGATATCTATATATCTAATAATCAGATTAATATTTTTGATCTCATTGAGAACAAGAAAACCATACTCCTGGTGTTAATAATTTTTAATTTTCTATTTCCCACACTTGTTATTTTGCTTATTAATAAGTCCTTTCAAGATAGAATTGCTCTAACAGAGCAGCATTTATTGAAAGTAGAAAAGGGGATATTCGAAAGAATCAATATAAATGAAGGAAAAGATGAAATAGGTGATTTAATAAGGAGTTATAATTTCATGGTGGTTAAAATCGATGAATTATTAGGTGAAGTGTACAAAAAGGAGAGAGAACAGCAGAAAATAGAATTAGCCAAAACAAAAGCAGAGCTAAATGCGCTTCAAAGTCAAGTAAATCCACATTTTCTTTATAATACGCTTGATAGCATCAGAATGAGGAATTTACTAAATGGAGATCGAGAAAGTGCAACAGTTATTAATGAATTAGCACAGTTATTTAGAAGAATGACCAAATGGAGTGATTCATATTTTGTTACTGTCGAGGAAGAATTAGCATATGTTCAAAGATACTTAAATATTCAAAAATATCGTTTTGTAGATAGATTGAACTTTTCTATCTATGTAGAAGAGGAATGCAAGGAGCATTATATTCCAAAGATGCTGATAGTAACTTTTGTGGAAAATGCCTGTATTCATGGGATTGAGAAAAAGAAAAATGGAGGAGAAATTAGCATCATCGTCTCTACACAAGAGAATGCTATTTATATTGAAATTTTAGATAGCGGAGTTGGGATGGATGCAAAGAGATTAAGGAAAATAAGAGAGGACCTTGAGAAAAATGATGTGACAACATCCAATTGGGAAGAGAGCACAGGAATCTTAAATGCCTATTTACGGTTAAAAATGCACTATCAAGAGGAAGGGGAATTAGAAATTGAAAGCCAAAATTACACTGGAACAGAAGTATACATTAAGTTACCCATTATATAGAGAGTAAGCTGGGAAAAGTATTTCTAAGGCAGGTGTTAATTACTTTTTCATTTAGTGTTTCTTTCACAAATTCATTTTGAATAGAAGAAAGATCATTTAGGAGGAATAAATAATGTTAAAAGTCCTTATTGTTGATGATGAGCCATATATTCGGGAAGGAATTAAAGTCATGATTGACTGGGGAAACTATGGTTTTGAACTTTGTTATGAAGCGGGAAATGGGGAAGATGCTCTTCAAATTATTCGAGACTATGAAGTGGACATTGTTTTTACTGATATAAAAATGCCTGTTATGGACGGACTAGAATTAATTAAACAAGTAAAGCAGAGTATGGATAAGGAAATAAGGTTTGTGATCTTAAGTGGATATTATGAATTTAAATATGCGAAGAAAGCTATTCAATATCGGGTTACTGATTACTTGTTAAAACCAATACAGGAAAAGGAGTTAATCGATTTACTAGAAACCATTAATAAACGATTTATAGTATTAAAGCGAAAAGAAAAAGAGGAAGAAAAAAAGAACAAGGCAATTAATGATTATCATTTAAAAAATATATTATATGATAAATTTACCTTAAAGGACATTGAATTTATCAAAGATAGATATGGAGATTTCAAAAACTATACCTTTATTAATATGGATGTTGTACAAGAAACTAGGCAGGAACGTGTTACAACAGATGAAAAAAAGGAGTGGAGAAATAAGCTGTATAAAGTCATAGAAAAAATGGTGCAGGAAGAGAACTTCCTTATTCTTTATGATATAGAAAATACAAACATGGAATACTCAGTAAGTCTTGTTTGGCAATGCAATCGTTCGGAGGTTTATAGAGCAAATTATATAGAGAAACTTCAAAGAAGATTAATAAGTGAAGTACCGTTCAGGGTGAAAATGTATATCGGAAATACAGTACAGAAAATAGAAGAACTAACTGATTCCTATAATAAAGTAGTTTTAGGAAAAGAATATGAATATTTTTATTGTGCCGATAAATCAATCATTTATTGCGATAATACACCAGTATTTTCTTTAGAGCAATATCACTTATCTCCAAAACGGATAAATCAATATATGGATAGTATATCAGAAAATAATGAGCAAAAAATAACCGTCATTGTTAAAGAAATATACGATGAATTTCAACGGAAATGTCTGCATCCTCAATTAATAAAAAACAATCTTACTCTGTTAATTTATCAATTAACAGATCTATGGAACAAGAATAATAAACCGAATTTTTCTAATGATGAGTCCTCGCTGTTTATTCATGATCAGAAGAATATTTTATCTGGAAAAATTTCAATGGATGAGTTTTTAACCTATTCATTACATTTTGCAAACTATTTATATAGTATCAGAAATTATTCATCAAAAGACATCTTAATTAAAATTGAAAGGGACATTGAAGAGCGCTATATGGAAAAATTGAGTTTAAGAAAATTAGGAGATAAATATAATATAAATAGTGTATATTTAGGCCAATTATTCAGTAAAAAATATGGAGTAGCGTTTAAAGATTACTTAAATGAATATAGAATAGAAAAAGCATGCCAGCTTTTAGAAGAAACAGATGATCGTATTTATCAAATAGCGACAAATATAGGTTTTCAGAATCCTGATTATTTTATAAAAAAATTCCTGCAAGTTAAGCATGTGACCCCTAGAAAATATCGTCTTATATCTAGAAGTATAAAGGAAGCGTAAAGAAAAGATGCATGGAGACAGTATAAATAAAGAACTAGTTATCCCTTTTTAACTCTCCCCGCATTGAATACATTCACTAAAGCGGGGAGAGTTTCTGTTAAGCAATTTTAAACAATACTTATACCCACGTCACCACATCGTCAAATTCTCTGCGTGTTTTTGGATATGGATCTTTCGCACGATAGCCGAATGCTACCATGACGGAAATACCTAAATGGCCATCTTCTAAAAGTCCTTCTTCATCTAATAACTGATTCATTTTTTCCATATGAAAGCCCTCTATAGGACAAGAATCGATGCCGATTTGGGCAGCAGCGGTCATCATATTTCCAAGCGCGATATAGGTTTGTTTGGAAGCCCAGTCAAATAAAGCACGATCGGTATCTAAGCGGAAATCCTCCTTTTGGAATTCTTTTATCCGTTCAATCATTTTTGGAATCACTCCAGCAGGAAGCTTGGATACATTGGTAAACTGTTCTTTTAAATAGGTAGAATTATAGGCTGTATCTAATTTTGTTCTAGCTAATAAAATCACAAAATGGCTAGCGGCTGGAATCTTTGTAGACGCTCCCCAAGATGATTGTTTTATTTTATTTAGCAATTCTGGATTTTCAATCACAAGAAATTTCCAAGGCTCAGTACCAAATGAGCTTGGAGAAAGACGAGCTGTTTCTAAAATAAACTTCATATCACTTTCAGGAATCTTCTTCTCTGGATCAAATTCTTTTGTAGCATGACGAAAATGATAGGCAGCAAGAATTTCCTGTTTTAACTCTTCTTTATTGCGCATAATTTATCTCCCTTCTTATATACCATCTGATTACCCAGTACTTCTTTAAGATAACCAATTTGTTTATGAGTATAGCATAGGAAATTATTGTGGTAAATCAGTCTGATTTCTCTTCATATATTTCCATTATTTGTGTATGACGTATATATAAGTTCCATTAATTTACAACAGGAAAGAGGAGAGTAGGCGAATGAAAAGCAAGAACACTGGCATATCTTTTTATTGCTTCTTAGTTTATTGTTGTCTTTATTCTAGCTAACATGATGCGGAAGTTATATGATGAAACAGGATTTAACATTGGAATTGGGAACGATTATCTCGGTTATAGTATATTAGCAAGTATATTTATCATCCCTTTAGTCGGATTGATATTCGGATTTAAAGGCGAAAAAAGTCGCTTGAAATACCTTTCTATTGTTGGAAACCTATTAGTATTCTTGACAGGGGGTCTCTTATCAATGGCTTTAATTGTTTATGACTTCCTACCACAATAAGCGGGATAAGTCTTCAGCCTGCTTTAAATTATCACTAGCATATCTTTCTTAAAATAAATACCCCCCAAAACAATTGGACGAATGTATTTTTACGATGTCCGTCTAATTGTTCTGGGGGCTATTTGGTTGAAATATTTATGCCAGTCACTTTTATGATGAAACAATTGTACCAGAAGGCATCTTGGTGAAGAATATAAATAAAAACCCTTTACTTTAAAAATAAGTAAAGAATCAGTAATTTTTGTATAAAAAAGAAGCAAAATCAGCTATTATCTTCTTGACACTTTTAGAATGCCACATTAATATTATGTAGACCAGTTGTTATAATAATTTTAAGAAGAGATGATCTAATGAAGAAAGGCAACAATAAAAAAGAAGCAATTCTAACTACTGCAACGAAACTATTTCAACTGCAAGGATTCCATGCAACGGGTCTTAATCAAATAATTGATGAGAGTGGTGCTCCCAAAGGCTCTTTGTATTATCACTTTCCAAACGGGAAAGAAGAAATTGCATTAGAAGCAATTAAGCGAATGCGAGAGCTAGTCGTAGAGAAAATGAAAGCAGACTTATATAGTGGGGAAACTCCTGTGGCTGCATTTCAACAACATGTGAATTCTATCGCAAATGAATTTGATCAGATGGGCTGCAGTGCACTTGAAGGCTTGCAAATTAGTTTGATTGCTTCTGAAACAGCGTTAACACATGAAACGCTGCGCTTGGCATGTGATGCTACTTTTACCGATTGGCAGGCGCTTTATACAAATAGGCTAGAGGACTTTGGCTTTGCAGAACCTCTGGCAAAGGAACTGGGTATTACGTTAAATGCAATGATAGAAGGTGGGTGCATGCTTGCTCTCACGAATAAGAGCAGTAACCCCCTGCGTTGCATTTCGAATCAAATAGCAGTGCTGTTAAAACAGTGATTTTTTTGGATTTAAAGGAGGAAAAGAAATGACAATGGATATTCCCGCTAAAGGCGAAACAATTGGGAAAACGGAGTTTAAGACGGTGCCGATTATTGCCTCCTTTTTAATTGCGGGCTTTATTGGATTATTTAGTGAAACGGCACTGAATATGGCGCTAAGAACAATTATTACGGATTTTAGTATTAACGAAACAACCGTACAATGGTTAACAACAGGTTATTTATTAACACTTGGAATTTTAGTTCCTGTATCAGGACTTATTCTACAATGGTTTACGACAAGACAGTTATTTATTACTTCCCTTATTTTTTCGATTTCGGGAACGCTTATAGGAGCAATCGCGCCTACCTTTACCATTTTAATGGTTGCTCGTGTTGTTCAGGCAATTGGTACAGCACTATTATTACCGCTTATGTTTAACACAATTCTTGTGTTAATTCCACCGCATAAACGGGGGAAAGTAATGGGAATGATGGGGTTGGTCATTAGTTTTGCTCCGGCAGTAGGGCCAACTATTTCTGGATTAATTCTTCGCTCTCTTACTTGGCACTGGATTTTCTGGATTTCCCTGCCACTGCTTGTGGTTGCGCTTGTATTCGGTAGTATATTTATGCAAAATGTAACAACATTAACGAAGCCAAAGATTGATATTTTATCGATTATTTTATCAACAATTGGATTCGGTGGTATTGTTTACGGGTTTAGTAATGCTGGAGAAGGCGGCGGATGGGGCAGCTTAGAAGTGATTATTTCTATTGCCATTGGACTAATAGCATTAATCTTGTTTGCTATTCGCCAAGTGAAAAGTGAGCAGCCGATGATGAATTTAGGTGCTTTTAAATATCCAATGTTTGTTATAGGTTTAGTACTTGTCATCATGATTATGATGGTTATGCTTTCATCCATGATTTTATTGCCGCTATATTTACAAAATGTGCTTGCATTAAGCACATTTACAGCAGGATTACTACTTCTGCCAGGTGGTTTAATTAACGGATTACTTTCGCCAATTATGGGAAGTCTCTTTGATAAATTTGGGCCAAAATGGTTAGTTATTCCTGGTCTTGCACTAGCAACTCTTGCATTATTTGGTTTCTCTACAATTGATATTGATACATCATCAGGTTTTATTATTGCTTTGCTGATTGTATTAATGATTGGTGTCTCTATGGTAATGATGCCGGCACAAACAAATGGATTAAACCAATTGCCGCCTGAATTATATCCACATGGAACTGCAATTATGAATACGTTGCAGCAAGTTGGTGGAGCTATCGGAACAGCAATTGCTATTTCTCTTTTAGCTTCAGGTTCAGCGGAATATATAGATAGTGCTGCGACCGATTTAACCAACCCGTTAAGTCCATTGCTCGCCTTTACAGCTGGTGTACAAAAATCATTTAGCTTTGCGATTATTGTTGCAATCATTGGTCTAGTTCTATCGTTCTTTATCAAACGAGTGAAAGTAGACCATCCATCTCATTAATAGCAAAATAATATAATGAAAAATCGATTGGAAGAACATCGATTTGCACTGTTCAGTGTGAATCCGATTCTTTCAATCGATTTTTTTCTTACAATTAAACCATTCCACCATTAACGCGAAGGGTCTGACCTGTAATCCAACGAGCATCTTCACTCGCTAAAAAGGCGACAACTTTTGCGATATCGTCCGTTTCTCCGAAGCGGCCGAAGGCGTTTAGTTTTTTTAGGTTTTCTAATTGTTCAGGGCTTTTGCCATCCATAAACAGCTCGGTATTTGTAGGACCAGGTGAAATCGTGTTTATAGTGATTTTTTTGGGACCAAATTCTTTTGCCAGCTGTCTTGTAATTTGTTCGACAGCTCCTTTGGTTGCTGCATATAGGCTGTAACCAGGGAACATCATTCCTGCTACAGAAGTGGAGAAATTAATAATTCTTCCATCAGCCTCCATATGCTGAAGCGCTTGTTGGCAAGCAAAATAAGTTCCTTTTACATTGATGGAGAAATGTAAATCAAATTCTTCTTCTGTTACAGCCTTTAATGGTATGGTGTGCATTATGCCAGCGTTATTAACAAGAATATCTATTTTTCCAAAGTGCTGAAGCGTTTCTATAAATAAACGTTCTACCTCTTTAACTTTACTGACATCTGCTTGAACTGCAATAGCTTCTCCACCTTTATTCACGATGCTTGCGACAACTTCTTTGGCTTTTTCTGAGCTACTTGAATAGTTAATTATCACCTTCGCCCCTAATTGAGCAAGTTCTTCTGCGATAGTTGCTCCTATTCCTCTCGATGAACCAGTTATAATAGCGACTTTATCTTGTAAATGCTTCATTTCTTCCTCCATAGCTAATTATTAGTCTTTAGATAACATACTGTAATGATAAGAAAACTTTCAGCAAGAGTGATAGAAGATTTCTGTATAATCTTTGCCTAATTCTCCAAATAAGAGGTAAAATGTATGAAAAGTAGGGGGGATATGGTGAATAATAAAAATGAGTTAACGGATCTAGTAGAAAAACACTTTAAAACAGATGGTACACACGCAACAGAAATTAACCATCTAAGCATTGTACGAGCATCCACATTAACAGAACCGCTTCATTCTATTGTCGAGCCTTCTGTTTGTTTCATTATACAAGGTTCCAAAATAGTGATGTTGGGGGAGGAGATATTTCGCTATGATTCCAGCCAGTATCTAGTTATATCTGTGCATCTGCCTATTCGCGGGAAAATAACAGAGGCTATGAAGGAAAAGCCATATTTATGTATTAGACTTGGATTTACGACAGAACAGATTTTAGAAGCAGTTGCTAATCATAAGGAAGTAGTTTCAGATCCTCCTAAAAGAGCGATGCTTGTAAATAAAACCACCTCTGAAATGTCAGATGCCTTACTTAGATTAATAAGGCTGCTTGATACTCCAAAGGATATCCCTGTGCTTGCGCCATTATATCAAAAGGAAATATTATATCGGATTTTACAGAAGGAGGATGGTGATCAGATAAAGCAATTTGCCATTTTAGGAACCCATGCCCAGGCGATAAAAGAAACCATTAAATTGATAAATCAGGCATATGCCCAGCCGCTTCGCGTAGAGGAACTAGCTAAAGCTGTGAATATGAGTCTCTCTTCCTTTCATCATAATTTTAAGTTGATTACGGGTATGTCTCCTTTACAGTTCCAAAAAATGATTCGTTTACAGGAAGCGCGCAGGTTATTGATAGCTGAAGGATTGGAAGCTGCAGAAGCAGCCTTTCAAGTTGGATATGAAAGTCCGTCGCAGTTCAGCAGAGAATATAGCAGAATGTTTGGCTTGCCGCCGAAAAGCGATGTGAAAAAATTACAAGATAATTGGAAATGAGGAAAACCTACTATTTGAAGCACAAATGGCAGGTTTTCTTTTTATGGTGGAAATCATTAAGTTTTCAGAAGTGGCTGTGATTGAGTACATATTAAGGATGTAACCTTATTTAAGATTTTGTTCATCATCTTTATATTCTAACTCCAAAAACATATAATTCGTTTAGTTTTTCCTATAATTTGTTTATTGGTTATCACCCTCTTCGATATTATAATTTAGCTATATAAAAAAAAGAAAGCGTTTTCTAAAAAGGGGGGAGGGATAGAAAAATGGCCATGTTACGAAATTTGTGGAGAAATAAGGCCTTTTTGTTAATGGCATTGCCTGGAACTATATGGCTTATTCTATTTTTCTATATTCCGGTATTCGGGAATGTTGTAGCATTTAAAGATTTCCACTATTCAAGTGGCGGATTTTTTCAAAGCTTGCGGGAAAGTCCATGGGTTGGGTTTGATAATTTTAAGTTTTTATTTTCTTCCAATAATGCTTACTTGATTACAAGAAATACTGTTTTATATAATGTTGCGTTTATTGTGTTAGGGTTGATTTTTGCTGTTTTCTTGGCAATAGTACTCAGTGAACTGCGTTCTAAAAGAATGATTAAGATTTATCAAACTTCGATGCTATTTCCGTATTTTTTATCATGGGTTATTATCAGTTATTTTGTCTTTGCATTTTTAAGTCCAGATAAAGGTCTAATGAATAGTATCCTTACTCTTTTTGGTGGAGAAGAAATTAATTGGTATAACGAGCAAAAATATTGGCCATTTATTTTAATCGTCTTAGGAATATGGAAGGGTGTCGGCTATAATAGTGTCATTTATTTTGCGAGTATAATGGGAATCAACTCGGATTATTATGAAGCTGCGATGGTTGATGGGGCATCGAAATGGCAGCAGATAAAAAATATCACGATTCCGCAGCTAGTACCTTTAATATCTATTCTATCTATTTTATCCGTCGGCAATATCTTTAGAGCTGATTTTGGATTATTCTATCAAATCCCGAGAAACTCAGGTGCTTTATATGAAGTAACAAGTGTCTTAGATACTTATATCTATAACGGACTAACAAGTACAGGTGATATTGGGATGACAGCAGCTGCAGGTCTTTATCAATCAGTTGTCGGCTGTATTTTAGTAGTTCTGGCTAACTTCATTGTTCGCAAATTTGATGAAGAATCTGCATTGTTTTGAGGAAAGGAGGTCCAAATCATACAGTGAAAAAGAAAAAAATAGAGCATGTTCGAGTCCGAACCTTTAATCGAAAAACAAATATCTTTTTTAATATCATGGTAGGCTTGTTTGCCTTCTCTTGTATTTTCCCCTTCTTATTCGTAATTATTATATCGTTTACAAGTGAAACAGCCTTGATAACGAATGGATATGCATTGTGGCCAAGTGAGTGGAGTATTCAAGGGTACACATATTTAGCTGATTTAAAAACGCAAATTATTCAATCCTTGTTTATTACCGTATTTGTTACAGTTGTCGGAACCTTTATCAATGTTGCATTCACATCAACCTATGCCTATGCCATCTCTCGGCCAAATTTTCGTTATAAGCGATTTTTCACTATCTTCGCTTTAATTACGATGTTATTTAGCCCTGGAATGGTCCCAAGCTATATTGTGATGACGAATATGCTACAGTTAAAAGATACCGTGTGGGCCCTTATTCTTCCTATGGCTTTAAGTCCGTTTAACATCATTGTGATGCGAACATTCTTTAGAAGACAGGTGCCAGAATCGATTATTGAATCTTCCCGTATTGATGGGGCAAGTGAAATGAGGACCTTTACACAAATTGTTTTACCATTAGCGGTGCCAGGAATTGCAACAATAAGCCTGTTTGCCGCACTAGGATATTGGAATGATTGGTTTAATGCACTGCTGTACATTCAAAGTGATAATCTAATTCCACTGCAATACTTATTGATGAAAATCCAAAGCAATATTGATTTTATGACCCAAAATGCGGGCTTAAGTGGAAACTTATCTGGTGGCCTTGCCGCTATTCCAAAAGAGGCTACGCGAATGGCGATGGTTGTGATATCTACCTTACCGATTGCGTGCAGCTATCCATTTTTTCAACGTTATTTTGTTAGCGGTTTAACAATTGGCGGGGTAAAAGAGTAAGTAAATAAAAGGGGGATATGGTATATGAAAATGAAGAAAAAAGTTCCTTTTTTGCTTGTATTGATGTATTTGATTGGCACTGTGTTAGCTGGGTGTAGTTTAAAAGGAAATTCAACAGCGGATAACAGTTCTAAAGAAGGTGTAACCACCTTATTAATGTATCAAATTGGCGATAAACCGGAAAATTTTGATGTGTTAATGGAGAATGTTAACAAGAAAACGGAAAAGGAGATTGGCGTTCGTGTTAATTTACAGTATATTGGCTGGGGCGATTATGAGAAAAAAATGTCTGTTATCGTATCTTCTGGTGAAAATTATGATATTGCCTATGCCAATAACTATGTAACAAATGCGCAAAAAGGTGCTTATGCAGATTTAACGGAATTACTTCCAAAATATGCGAAAGAAGCCTATGACATGCTGGATCCAGCTTATATTGAAGGGAATACAGTGAATGGAAAGCTTTATGCGTTCCCGGTAAATGGTAATGTGTACGCACAGACGATGTTTTCATTTAATAAGCAATATATTGATAAATATAATTTAGATATTTCTGATGTGAAAGGATACAAAGATCTTGAGCCGCTTTTGAAAGTGATAAAAGAAAACGAAAAAGACGTCATGCCATTTTCGGTTGGGCAAGGATTCCGCGTTCTCCCTAATATGGATTTTGTCTTAGGAAATGGCATGCCTTTTGCAGTGGATTTAAATGGAGATACCGCCAAAATTATTAATCAGTATGAAAATGATCAAATGCAAGAAAACTTGCGAATCATGCATGACTACTACAATAAAGGATATATTGCTAAAGATGCAGCAACAAGCAATACGGAATACCCATTAAATAGTGGTACATGGTTTGTTCGCCAAGAGACACAGGGACCGTATGACTATGGTGATACCCTTTTATCAACAGTGGCAGAGCAGCCAATAGTTTCCATGCCGATTACAGATCCAATTAAGTCTACAGCACAAGCGCAAATGGCAAACTTTGTTGTTTCTAGTAACTCCAAGAATAAAGAAAAAGCAGTAGAGTTCTTAGGTCTTCTAAATTCTGATCCAGAACTATTAAATGGGCTTATTTATGGGGAAGAGGGGAAGGCATGGGAAAAGACCGGAGAAAACAAAGTAAAATTATTAGATGGCTATAAGTCAAATAACCATATGGCAGCCTGGAATACAGGCAATAATAAAATTGTTTATGTTCAAGATTCTATTACTGATGAACAGATCAAAGAGCGAGATGAAAATATTGCCAATGCAACAAGCTCTCCAATTCTAGGCTTCACCTTTAATACAGATTCTGTGAAAACAGAAATCACCAATATTTCGAATGTAATGAGCCAATACCTTGATGGATTAAACACAGGAACATTAGATCCAGATAAAGCAATCCCTGAATTAAATGAGAAATTAGAAGGCGCGGGGTATGAAAAAGTCCGCGAAGAAATGCAGAAGCAATTTGATGCATTTCAAGCCTCTAAAAACTAATCTTTAAAAGGTGCGTTAGCTCTAGTTAACGTGCCTTTTCTCATCATATAATAGAAAGGAGAAAAGCGATATGATTGCCTCTTTTTTGACTACTTTTTTTAACCGATTTTATGTAGTAGTAAAACTGAATCTGTATTTTTGGCTGCTGACTATAATGGGGGGGGTTATTTTTGGTATTGGCCCTGCATTGTTAACGATTGTAAAGCTATCTTTAGAGTGCCGTTGGGACCATCAGGAATTAACATGGAAGAATGTTTTTTCTACCTTTAAGACCAGCTATAAACGTGGCAATTTCTCCTTTTACGGATTTTTGCTATTAGGTGTCATTTTAAGCTATAATCTTTATTTTTCCCTACAAATTAATCATTTGCTCTTTCTCATCATTGACTTCTTGCTTATTTTTGCCCTATTTTTAATGGCTATCAGCTTCCTGTTTTCGCTCTTTATTGAGGCACAATATGAAGCAGCGATAAAAGATGTATGGAAGCTGTCGTTTCTCTTGTTCTTTATGGACTTCTGGACACTCCTTAAACTAGGAGGGCTGCTCGCTGTCATTTCTGTTCTTACCTATTTTAATCCTGCCCTAATTTTATTCGGAAGTATCTCGCTATTTATCATACTAGCTAGCCTTATTTCCAATAAGCTATTTATAAGACTTAGTCAAAAACTCGTATATGTATCTTAAGGATGATGCTAATTGGGAAGTAAGTATTTTATTAATTCACTATTAAAAACATATTCTATTATCTTAATTTCTGCTGTTACTCTTTTTGCTTTATTAGTCAGCTATAATACAAGCCAGGGTAAGCAAAGGACCGCAATCGATTCTGTTGAGAGGGTCGCTAATCAATTAGAAAATATTGTGACAGACAATGAGAAAAAGTTAGATAAAGTAGTCGCTAATTTAATGGCCAGCTCAGAAATGATCACAAGTATGTATCAGTATTTTGAGTTAGAACCAGCAGCATATTTACAAAAATCGTTAAGTGAGCAAAAAAATAATGCCTTTCTTTATCTTCCGCGCATCGTAACAGAGATGTATTACTTGGATGATGATATTGAATCGGTAACCATTTCATTAAATGATTATAAAGAAGTCTATTATTCAACGAAGGAAAACAAGGGGGGTAAGAAATATCTCCATATTCCTATCAGCACCAATCAAGTAGTCTACCAAAAAGCAATAAAGGATCCCAATACTTTATCACAAATTGGAATTGTATCAATTGTCTTTAATGATAAAGAATTAGAACGGATTTTAGATAATGACAAAGAGAAAACATCTCTTCAAGTAGCAATTATTTCTGATACAAAAAAACTAGTATACTATCAAGGACAATACAGACAAGACCCTGTGCTCCACCAAAAGATTGCAGCAAATTTAGAAGAGTCTTCCGTTATTAGTCTTAAGGATTTAGAAAAACAATATTATATTAAAAGTGTTCATACAAGCAATGACTTTGAGGTGCTCGCTTTCAACAGTAAAAAGGAAGTAATTAACGAATCGATGAAAAGCCTGTTTTTCTTTTTATTTGTTAGTGCTATTTTAGACGGTATTCTTCTTTTTGGGCTCCGAAAAACGTTTAAACGATATGTGATTCAAGTAGAAGATATTCAAAAAGGAACCAATCAAGTTTCAAACGGGAATATGGAAGTACGCATTGAAGAAAAGACGAAGCAAGGGGAGCTAAAGGATATTTCTCATAGTATCAATCAGATGTTAGATAGCATTAATCGCAATATTGAGGATATCTATAACTTAGAAATCAAACAAAAGGATGCTAATATGCGGGCGCTTCAGTCTCAAATTGATCCGCATTTTCTCTATAATACGCTTGAGTACATTCGGATGTATGCGGTTAGTGAAGGGGCGGATGAATTATCGAATGTTGTTTATGTTTTTGGAAGCTTGTTAAGAAACAGCATTACCCAAGAGAAAGTAGTTACAATCAGACACGAGCTCGAATTTTGTGAGAAATATGCTTATTTGTATCAAATGCGCTATCGGGATCGAATCGCTTACGGGTTTCAGATAGAAAAGGAGCTTGGAGAAATTAGCATCCCTAAATTTTCTATTCAGCCGCTGGTGGAGAATTTTTTTATACATGGGATTGATCATACAAGGAAAAACAATACAATTAGTGTAAAGGTCTCAAAGCAAGATGGGTATACCTGCATTTTAATCAAAGATAACGGAACAGGAGTACACGAAGATAAATTAAAGAAAATCAACGAATTATTGAAAACGCCTTCTTCAGAAAATCAGTTAGAGTCCTCTATCGGCATACATAATGTAAATGCAAGATTGCGATCCTTTTTTGGAGATACATACAGCATGAGGTTAATGACCAATCCATTAGGCGGATTAACAATCGAAATCTTGTTTTAAAAGGAGAGGATAGCTTTGTATAAAGTTCTGCTTGTTGATGATGAATATATGATTGTAAGAGGTTTGCAAAAGTTGATTCCTTGGGAGAATCTTGGATTTGAAATTGTCGGCACAGCAGGTAATGGCCAAGAGGCTTTTGAATTTGTAAAAAGACAAAAGGTAGATATTGTGATAACCGATGTAACCATGCCGATCCTTTCTGGGATTGACTTTCTAAAACAAGCACAAGAAGCGTCCATCTTTTTCCGTTTTATTGTGTTGTCTGGCTATCAAGAGTTTGAATATGTGAAAGAAAGTCTCCAGATGGGAGCAGAGAATTATTTAATTAAACCGATAAACAAAGAGGAATTAATCGAGACGTTAAAAAAGTGTATCAAGGAGTTTGAAGAGGAAAAGCTGCGAATCCAAGGCGAAAAATATTTATTTGCACATTTACTCAAACGCTGGGTACATGATGATATTGATTATATGGATTTAAAAAAGATGCTTGCTGCCTTTGATATAAGTACGGAGATGAAAAGGTATCAAGTGCTGATCTTTACCTATAAAAAGAAACTCCATGACCAAGTTCATCAGCTGTTACATACGAATAAAGATTTATATTTTTTTCATCATTATGAAGAAGACCAATGGGTCGTTATCTATTTTGGTGGAAGATGGGGACTGGAGAGCTTAATGAAATCAATCCAAGTGCTATACTGCCAAAATAAAGTGACTTTTGGAATCGGGGAAGAAGTAAAGAAAATGGCTGATGTTTCCTTAAGCTATGAACATGCAAAGAGTAGTTTATATCTTAGTTCTTTTTATGAAAGACAGCAACAATTTATGGACACGGCAACCGCCAATGTTTTAAATGAAAATGTACCGAATATATCGTTCACAGCGTTTAAAAAGGCATTAGGAATAAGAAATATAGAAACAATTCAAACGGAGATTAAACAAATCTTTGCGGAGTTAATGGAATCCGCCGCTTCACCTGCATACACTCGCTATATTATCTTCCTGGTATTCATGGATATTTATCGCGAACTTGAGGTTCAGGATGAATTCATCTATGAAGAGATGGTGGAGAAAATAAATAAAGCTTGTTCTTTTAAAGAGCTGCAAATGATCATTAAAGATCTGTTGGACAATCTGAAGTATAAGAAGTTTAGAAGAGAATACAGCATGAATGTTCAAAATGTCCTCAAAATCATCCAAGAAGAATATCACGAGGATTTAACATTAAAAGCAATTGCCGAAAGGCTCCACTTAAATGTGATGTATGTAGGGCAGATTTTTAAGAAAGAAACCAATAAGAGTTTTTCTCAATATTTAAATCACTATCGCATAAAGCTAGCGCAGAATCTATTGCTGAATTCAGAGCTGAATATAAATGAAATCTCCGAAAAAATTGGCTATATGAGTCCAGGTTACTTTTATAAAAACTTTAAAAAATATTGTGGTATTTCTCCAAAAGAGTTTAGGGACAGCTATCAGCAATTATTTGAGCCGATTGATGAATGAGGAAGTGGATTTGAATATAAAGAAAACCTACCCTTTGGCTTGGTCGGCGCGGGTAGGTTTTTGGTGTGCTTTTATTTATAGGAGGGAGGCACTGTCTGTCGACAAGGAATAAGGTAAATCTGTTTCTGCATAGTCTTTATTTGGCGGCACAATACCAAGCTGGAAGTCGATGGTGCAGCCTTTTATAAGTACGTCATGCTTTAAAAATAGCTTGTTGTAAATTTCATTGTTGACAGTAACCTGATGAACAAAATTAAATTGTGGCTGGTTGAATGCAGTTGAAATTTCGATTTTTTTGTCATTTGGTAGATGTATTGTAATCTCATCAAAAATCGGCATTCCAATTACATATTCCCCTGTACCAGGGCAGATAGGATAAAAGCCCATACTGCTAAAAATAAACCAGCCAGACATACTGCCATTATCTTCATCACCAGGATAGCCAGTTGGACTACTAGAGAATAACTGGGTCATTAATTGTTTTAATAAAACTTGAGACGAAGCGGGATCACCAGCATAGGTAAATAAATAAGGCAGATGAAAACTTGGCTGATTGGATATGGCAACTTGGCCAAAATCAATTGCAGCCATTTCGCTCATTTCATGTATTTCCAAACCATAGCCTTTGGTATCAAAAATCGGTTCTTGATTGCACAGATCTACTAATTTGTTTCGAAAAGGTTCTTTTCCACCATAAGCATTTATTAATCCAGCGAAGTCGTGAAAAACCGCAAAGCTGCTTTGCCAAGCGCTTCCTTCTGCATAATCCTGCCCCCAGCTAAAGGAATTGAAGGGTTCTTCTACTTTGCCTTGTTTATCTTTGGCACGCATAAATCCCGTTTCTTTATGGAAGATATTGCGATAATTATAAGCGCGCTTTTCGAAGGTCTTCCTTAGATCATCCTGTCCTAATTTTTGGGCTACTCTGCTAATGCAGAAATCACTAAATGCGTAATCAAGTGTATGGTTTACACTTTCATGATGGCTGGAAGGAATGTAGCCATATGTATCATAATCTTCGATTCCTTGTCGGCCATAGGTTCGCTTTGAACTTACGGTAGAAGCAGTTTTCACCATTGCTTCAAACAACTCAGGAATGATATCAACAGCAATTCCTTTTTGCGACGCATCTGCAATAACAGCATCGATTAACGTACCCGGCATAAGTCCACGTTCATCGGGAGACAGCCATTTAGGGAGAAATCCCGTTTCTTTATAACTATTCAGAAAGCCTCTCAGCATTTCTTCATATTCTTCTGGAATAAGAAGAGAATAGAAAGGATAGACGGTTCGGAATGTGTCCCAAAAGCCGTTATTTGTATACAGGACACCAGGTTTTACACTTTTGCTTGTTGTATCATAATGAATCGGCTCACCTTGTTGATTTATTTCATAGAATTTTTGCGGAAAAAGAAACATCCGATACATACAGTGATAGAATGTCTTAACTGTAGAAAAATCTTTATTCTTCACTTCAATTTTATTTAAGTAATGTTCCCAAGCTTCCTCTGCCCTTTCTTTGAGAGCATTAAATGAAAAAGGCGATAGTTCTTGACTTAGATTCCATTCTGCTTGAGCACTGCTTATAAAAGAAGTGGCAAGACGAGTTTCTAGCGGTTTGTCTTCGGTTAATAAGAAGCGCATCAAAAAGTGCTGGTCTTCGCCAGTTGCTGAAAGAGCGGAAGTAAACATCTTATTCTCTTGGAAAAAGCCAGTATTAACTTGATCGATGGGATGGCTAAAGGTCATGACAAAGTACATTTTAAAATCAGAATCTTCACAGCCAGCAAAATTGGAAACATATCCAGTTAGCTTGTTTTTCTCTATATCTAGTGAAACGTTTCCTTTGCCAGGAAGATGTAGAGATAAACCAGGTAGCTTTAAATCTCTATAAGCAGAACGAAGTATGGAGCCATATGTAGTAGGAACCAATTCATTCTTAATTCGGTAGCGTGCTTGCGTTATTTGTAAATAATGTGGTTGGTATACGGAACTTTCAGGTCGATAGGAACTTTGATTATGGTAAATATCGTCATGGTGAACGGCGCCTGAAAGAGGTGTTAATAATAAATGAGAGAAATCCCCCATCCATGGACTCGGCTGATGAGTTAACCGAAAGCCTTGAAAAACCCGATCACGCGGATGAAAAAACCAACTTCCATTTGTATGTTTCGTTTGCGGAACAAAGAAATTCATGCCAAAGGGAAAGCCTGTATAGGGAAGTGTATTCCCGTTTGAATAGCTATGTTGATTTTCTGTCCCTTGTCTTGTATCAATTAATTCTAGCATAGACACCGCTCCTTAATTAGTGGATTCTCTAATGATCATTTCAATAGGAATGACGACAGAATGAATTGCTTCTTTGTTTTCAATTAATTGAATAAGTTGTTCAGCTGCTTGATATCCGATCTCCTCGAAGCTTTGGGCAATTGTGGTTAATGCTGGGTCGACAAGTTCAGCTGCTTGAATATTATCAAAGCCAATAATCGAAAAGTCTTTAGGAACTTGATAGCCGTATCTTTTGATTTCTTTCATTAAATGAATTGCATTAATATCGTTTTCCGCTATCAGTCCTGTAATTTCTTCTTCCTTTAGCTGATGGATAAAAGCGCTGTTGTCCTCAGCTGAGAGCACTACTTTTGAACCATGATACGCGATATTCGCTTCGTGTATAGCTTTTAAATAGCCTAAATACCTTTCTCGAATAGTGGAACTTCTCTCTAAATTTTGTGTAGCATAAAAGACGATTTTCTTATGTCCTTGGTTAATTAAATGCTGTGCTGCTAGATAACCACCTTGCATATTATCAGAGGTAATAAAAGGAAATGGGATGCTTTCGATTTTCTTATCGAGTACCACTACCGGAAATTTCTCGAGATATAAGGTATAAAGAATATCTAAATGCGATGTTCCAGCCTCTGGATAAAGGAGAAGACCCGCATACATAGACGATATTTTTTTGGCATCAAGCTGGCTTAAGTAAGCATTTGTCTGGATTTGCACTGTATAGGGTGTGTTCGCGATAAAGCGACTAATGCCTTGTGCATAATCTCCTAGTCCCGGATTATTGGGAAAAGGAAGAATAAACAGAATAACATGGGAAGGAGACGGTTTTTGTTCGGCAACAAAGCTTCCTCTTCCTTGGATTCGTTCGATTAGCTCCTTGTTTTCCAGCTCGGTTAAAGCTCTCTTTGAAGTGATGCGGCTGACGTTGTATTGCTTAGAAATTTCTAATTCTGTCGGTACTTGATCACCTGGCTTTAAATGACCGGCTTGGATTTGTGCTAGTATGTCAGTGACAATTTTTTGATAAAGTGGTTCTTTTTTCATCATAAACTCCTTAAATGATATATCAAATTTATTATAACATGAAAATGCTTTCCGTAAATAGTAAAGCTAAGTAAATTTTATGAAGATAAATAGGAGAGAAGTTATATCCATTGATAGACAAACAATTTTTCATTAAATTAAGAAAAAGAAACACTAGACAATAAAGACGATTGAAATTAAAATGAGTTTAAATGATATATCAAATATGAGAGGGGTTAAAAAATGTCATATCAAAAAACAACGATGTCTTCGGTAAAAGAATTTATGAAAAGGATTACAGAAAAATGTGGGGATGAACATGCGGATTGGGCCGTTAATTTCAATACTTGCTTTGCCAATACATTAGAAACAACAGTTGAAAAGCTGGAGGATGGAACTACTTTTCTCCTTACAGGGGATATACCAGCGATGTGGCTGCGAGATTCCACTGCACAGGTAAGACCATATTTAGTATTGGCTGAAAGGGACGAAGAAATGGCTAATATGATTGCCGGTCTTATTGAACGACAATGTCAGTATATTTGTTTAGATCCTTATGCGAACGCTTTCAATAAAGAAGCGAATGGGGCAGGACATCAAACCGATTTAACGACAATGAATCCATGGATATGGGAAAGAAAGTATGAAATTGATTCACTGTGTTATCCAATCCAGCTTAGTTATTTGTTCTGGAAGGCAACAGGGAGAACAGATCATTTTAATCAGTCGTTTCAGGAAGCGGTCCAAAAAATAATCGAGGTATGGATGATAGAGCAAGATCATACGAATTCCTCCTATACATTTGAAAGAGTGACTGATCGACAAGAGGATACGTTAATAAACAAAGGGAGAGGGGCAGAAGTAGTGCCTACTGGAATGACCTGGTCAGGATTTAGACCAAGTGATGATGCTTGTACATATGGTTATTTAGTGCCTTCGAATATGTTTGCTAGTGTAGTTCTAGGTTATCTAATCGAGATTTATGAAGATGTTTTGAAGATAACGGAGCAAGTTCCTGCCTTTCAAAAACTCAAAGAGGAGATAGAAAAGGGGATTGAGGAGTTTGCTGTTGTACGCAATCAAAACGGTGAAGAAATTTATGCCTATGAAGTAGATGGAAAAGGCAACTTTACAATTATGGATGATTCCAATATACCTAATCTATTATCTGCCCCGTATCTTGGATATGTGGAGGAAAATGATGAAAGATACCGAGCAACACGCCAGACAATACTTAGTGAAGAGAATCCTTACTTTTATAAAGGGAAATATGCGGAAGGGATTGGCAGCTCCCATACACCGGAAAATTATATTTGGCCGATTGCTCTTGCGATGGAAGGTCTAACGACAGAGGATAAAAAGGAGAAAGAAAGAATACTAGACTTACTAGTAGCCTGTGATGGAGGAACACATTTAATGCATGAAGGCTTTGATGTGTATAATCCTACTCAATATACGAGAGAGTGGTTTTCTTGGGCAAATATGATGTTTTGCGAACTAGTAATGGATTACTTTGATATTCGAGTAAAGAAAAAATAAATGACAGGACAGTAAAGGAACTAGAGAGGAGTAGCTGAAGATGAAAAAAGTGTATATAGTATCCCATAGTCATTGGGATCGAGAATGGTATTTGCCTTTTGAACAGCATCGCATGCGATTGGTTCAGCTCATCGATGATTTATTAGAGTTGTTTGACACAGACCCTCATTTTAATAGTTTTCATTTAGATGGGCAGACAATTATTCTCGATGATTATTTGGAGATAAAGCCGCAAAACGAATGGAAGCTCAAAAAATATATTCAAGAAGGAAAATTAAAAATTGGTCCCTTCTATATTCTGCAAGATGATTTTTTAATTAGTAGTGAAGCAAATGTACGAAATATTTTAATTGGATTGCAAGAATGCCAAAAATGGGGAGCACCAGTTAAGTTAGGCTATTTCCCAGATACATTTGGGAATATGGGGCAGGCACCACAAATTCTTAAACAGTCTGGTATGGATGTGGCGGCGTTTGGGCGCGGGGTTAAACCTACGGGGTTTAATAATATTGTTATCAATGATGATCAATATAGTTCACCATATTCAGAAATGTGGTGGGAAGGCCCTGATAAATCCACTGTTTTAGGCATTCTTTTTGCCAATTGGTATAGTAATGGGAATGAAATTCCTGTGGATGAAGTGGAAGCAAAGCAATTTTGGGATCAGAAATTAAAGGATGCCCTTCAATATGCATCTACAGATCATCTATTGTTTATGAATGGCTGTGATCATCAGCCAGTTCAAAAGAATATTACAGCTGCCATTGAAGCTGCCAATAATCTATATCCTGACATAACCTTCATTCATAGTAGTTTTGATGAGTATATGAAAATAATAAAACAAGACATTCCTGAAAATTTACATACAGTGAAAGGAGAATTAACTAGTCAGGAGACAGATGGCTGGTATACTTTAGCAAATACCGCTTCCTCTAGAGTATATCTGAAACAAAGAAATACAGATGTTAGTAGATTGTTAGAAAATATTGCGGAACCATTGGCTGCAATGGCCTATCAAAAGGACGGAAAATATCCCCATGAAATGTTTCAGTTTGCATGGAAACAATTGATGCAAAACCATCCCCATGACAGTATTTGCGGCTGCAGTGTGGATGAGGTGCATCGTGAAATGATGACTCGCTTTCATAAAGCAGAGGAAGTAGGTCAATTTATAAAAACAGAAGCTTTAACTATGCTTGCAGAACAAATTGACACGAGTGAATTTCCAGCTGGAAGCCGCCCTTTTATTGTCTTTAATACTGCTGGCAGTACAAAAACAGGTTTGGTTGAAATAGAGATAGAGTGGAAAAGGCTTCCCTTTTCGAGCGGACGTCCAGATGAATTGTATCGCAAGCTAAAAGCCGAAGAGTTTCCAGCAATGAAAGTAATCGATAAAGAGGGAGTGGAAGTTCCAGCAAGGGTTATCTATACAGATATCCGGTTTGGATATGATCTTCCAGAGGATCGTTTTCGTCAGCCGTTTATCGGTGCTTATGTGACTGTTGAGCTCCCATTAAACGAAATGAGTCCATTATCATGGCAAACCTATGCGTTGATAGAAGGAGAATCTCAGCAGCAAGAACACAAAAGAATTGTTCAGCAGCAAGGGCATCTTTTAGAAAATAATCATTTAAAGGTGCAAATAGAACAAAATGGTACATTGACTGTTTTGGATAAAGGAACAAATAGTATATACACAAACTTCCTCACTTTTGAGAATACGGGCGATGTTGGCAATGAGTATATTTACAAAATGCCAAAAGGAGATCAGCCCATTTTATCATCAGCAGGAAAAGCAGAGGTGGAGGTTATCGGTGATACTTTTGCATATGGAGAAGTGCTTTTAACACAAACAATGCTGATTCCAAAATCAGCAGATGAAAGGTTATTGGAAGAGCAGAAAGGGCTAATTGAATTTCGAGGCCGTCATGCAGGTCGTTCGAACAAGCTGGAAACATTGGAGCTGAAAACAAAAATAAGATTAGAGCGAAACAGTAATCAGCTTTTATTCGAAACATCATTTGCTAACCAAATGAAGGACCATCGCATACGAGTGCTCTTTCCAACAGGCATTCATGTAGAGGAGCATGAAGCAGACAGTATTTTCGAAGTAGTGAAGCGAGCAAATAAGGTAAGTTCCAACTGGGAAAATCCAACTAACCCACAGCATCAGCATGCATTCGTTAATTTACATGATGAGAATAGAGGGGTGACTGTTGCGAATTATGGACTGAATGAATATGAAATCATGGAAGATACTATTGCCATTACTTTGCTTCGAGCGGTTGGGGAATTAGGAGATTGGGGTTACTTCCCAACTCCAGAAGCTCAGTGCCAAGGAAATCAAGCAGTGAAATTTGCCGTAGGATTTCACGATAGCACGAACAAGCTGGAATCCTATCATGCAGCAATTAACTTTCAAATTCCTTTTTCTAGTGTGCAAACAGATATCCATAAAGGTGCATATCCGTCCATATATGAATTTATTCAATTGGACGGAAAAGCTTTTCGACTAACAGCATTTAAGCGGAGAGAAAACAGCAAAGAAATAGTTCTTCGAGGATACAATTTAACGGACGAAAAACAGCCTTTAACGGTGAAATATAATGGGAAATACCCAAGGAAATCTAATTTATTGGAAGAAATGAACGGAGAAATGTTCGATTCCAATCAAATGAACGAAGCGGAGATTTGTACATTTATATGGGAGTAATTTAGCAGTGAAAAACAAGGGGGGGGAACACTCCTTGTTTTTTTATATAGGTTTCTTAAAAAGCTTGTCTTTGGATAGGGTTATGAAATATAGTACCAACTAGCCAAGTATTAATGTTTTAGACATTTTCAGATATAGTCCTTATGTTATAATTATATATCATCTTGGTTGGTGAAAGGAGTGTTGGTAATGAACACGAAAACAAATTTTCTCATTTTTTTATTGGCGGTAAGCTGTGGAGCTGTAGTAGCTAATATATATTATACCCAACCGATTATTCAATTTATTTCTACTGATTTACATATTGCTTCAAATATCTCTGGGCTGTTAACGACTTTAACGCAAATTGGATATGGTGCTGGCTTGTTTTTCTTAGTTCCCTTGGCAGATCTTTATAAAAGTAAACGAATCATTGTCTTGTTAATAGGGCTAACCATTCTTTCTTTAATTGGTGCTTTATTTTCGACAAATGGGATGATCTTTTTATTTGTTGTTACATTCATCGGGATTGGAGCAAGTGCTGCTCAAATGTTAGTGCCATTAACGATGAAAATTGTCCCTAAAGAACAAGCTGGGAATTATATCGGTAAAGTAATGAGTGGGCTTTTTATTGGAATTATGGTGGCGCGACCATTTTCAATCGCCGTTACTGACTGGCTTGGCTGGCGGATGGTCTTTCTTTTTTCTTGCCTTATATTAGTTACTATTTTGCTATTATTATTAAAATTTTTACCAGATTTTGAATTAGAATCTAATCTTGGCATAACGTATCCTGCTTTATTGCGCTCGATGTTAAGTTTCCTAAAAGAAACGCAGCCTCTCCAACAAAGGGCATTTTACCATGCTTGTATCTTTGCTACCTTTAGTCTGTATTGGACAGTTTTGCCCATCTTATTAAGATCCGAGTCCTTGCATTTTACTAATAACGAAATTGCCCTATTTGGCTTTGTTGCCATTGCGGGTGCATTGTTAACCCCATATATTGGAAAGTTAGGGGATAAGGGATATATTTACTCCATGACGAATGTATCAATGGTTCTAGTAGTTGTTTCGATTTTTCTTTTATTTTTTGTAAAAGATCATTCTATCTTAAGTATTGCACTTATTGTAATCTCTGGGATTATACTAGATATCGGTGTATCAGGAAATATGCTGTTAGGTCAAAAGGTTATTTTTAGCTTAAACCCGGCCATTCGAAATAGATTAAATGGGTTATATATGACCATTTTCTTCTTAGGAGGAGCGTTTGGATCATGGATCGGAAGCTATAGTTATTATCAATTCAGTCCGAATACGGCATTGCTTTTGGCGATAGCTTTTCCAATGCTAGCTCTCCTTGTTCATCTGAAAAAAGGAAAAAAATATTATCTGAAGCCATGGGCTAAAGAGTAATCTAAAGAATGAAAGCATCCTTTTTGGGATATTTTTCATTCTTTTTTTATTGCTTTTACGGGTATATCTTCTATATGTCACTTCCATTCTTTTTCTGATTATTATTGCTGAATTACTAAATACTAAGCTTATTACTATTATATGGGAGGTATGATGATGAGCAGCAAGGAAAGAGAATACAATAAGAAAGTACTTCATTTAGAGAGCTTAAAGGAATTAAAAGATAGAAAGTTTCAGAAACAAGATGATTCAACGGGCAAGTGGACATTAAAAGAAATCAATGAACAAGTCATCGTAATTACAGGAGCTTCTAGTGGAATCGGACTTGTCACAGCGAGGATGGCTGCTGCTAAAGGTGCAAAGCTTGTGCTAGCAGCACGAAATGAGAATGCCTTAGAAAAACTGACTGCTGAGTTAAAAGAACAAGGAGCTTCCGTCGTTTATGTAAAGGCTGATGTGGGAAAAGAACAAGAAGTAAAAAAAATTGCCGATACGGCGCTAGAAACATTCGGGGGATTTGATACTTGGGTTAATAATGCAGGAGTGACGATATACGGATATGCCATGGATGTAAGCATTGAGGACATGAAACGAATGCATGATACTAACTATTGGGGTGTTGTCTACGGTACAAGGATTGCGATTAACCATTTCAAAGAGCGAGGGAATGCTGGTGCTCTAATTAATATAGGGAGCCTGTTCGGGGATAGAGGAACACTTATCCAGTCGACATATGCACCTTCGAAATTCGCTGTCCATGGCTGGACGGAAAGCATTCGAATGGAAGCGGAAAAGGAACAAATTCCTGTATCTATTACTTTGATTCATCCTGGAAGAATAGATACGCCATATGCTGAACATGCTAGAAGTTATTTGGATAAGCAGCCCACTCATAAAGGAATGATTTATCCTCCTGATGCTGTAGCAGAGGCAATATTATATGCGGCAGAAAATCCGAAGAGAGATATGTATGTTGGTTCTCAAGCAAAACTATTAAATCTACTAGGTACATTATTACCAAGATTTACAGACAGGTTAATGGAGAAATGGATTCCACCCACTCAATATAAAGATCAACCATCTAACAGCCGTGAAGACAGTAATTTATATCAGCCAGGATATGGTTTACATGAAAGAGGAACTAATCAGGGATGGATTCGTTCTCAAAGTATGTACGTAAAAATAAGCAAGCATCCTATTCTTACAGCTGCAGCTGCCGTCAGTATTGGATTTATCCTTTTGGCTAAAAGTAAAAAATCAAAGTAATAAGAAGCAGAATAATTGTTTTTCCTCTGTGAATGATGATGCAGTTTAGAAAGGAGAGTCAGAGATGCCGACCAATTCAAACGTACCTTCAGAAAAAGGATTAGATAAAACCATTTCCTTATTAAAGGAAGGATATCTTTTTATTAATAACAGAATGGATAAATTTAATTCTGATATATTCACAGTGCGTTTATTAGGGCAAAATGTGATATGTATAAAAGGTGAAGAGGCTGTAAAGATTTTCTACGACTCTGAGAAATTTCAGCGCAATGGTGCAGCCCCTAATCGGATTCAGCAATCATTATTTGGAAAGAATGCTGTTCAAACGATGGATGATGAAAAACATCTTCACAGAAAACTTCTATTTATGTCCTTATTGACTCCTGAACATCAACAAAAGCTGGCGAATCTTACAACAGTCTATTTGGAAGAAGCAATAAAACAGTGGGAACAGCGAGATCAAATTGTTTTATTTGATGAAATAAAGAATATTTTATGTAAAGTTGCCTGTCAATGGGCAGGAGTACCTCTCGCGGAAGAAGAAATATCAGAGCGTGCTGATGATTTTATTGCGATGGTGTACGCATTTGGCACCTTGGGCCCCGAGCACTGGAAAGGCAGAATAGCTCGTAATCGAGCTGAGCGGTGGATTAAACAAGTGATCGAAGTAGTTCGTGAGGGTAAACTGGAAACAGAACAAGGAACTGCCTTACATGAAATGGCTTTTTATAAGAAAATCGATGGAGCAAGGCTTGATCCGGAAATGGCGGCAATTGAGTTAATAAATGTGTTAAGACCAATCGTTGCGATTGCCACTTTCATTACATTTTCTGCTTTAGCTTTCCATGAATATAAAGAAGAAAGAGAAAAGCTTCGCACAGCTGATGACCGACATCTCGATATGTTTGTCCATGAAGTAAGGCGATATTATCCGTTTGGCCCTTTTCTTGGAGCTCGTGTCCGAACTAATTTTATGTGGAAGAACCAAGAATTTAAAGAAGGAACTTTAGTTTTATTAGATATTTATGGAACTAATCATGATGCACGTTTATGGGAAAACCCAAATCAATTTAATCCAAGCCGATTTGAAAATTGGCAAGGAGGATTGTATGATTTTATTCCCCATGGCGGAGGAGATCCAGCAAAAGGACATCGATGTCCCGGAGAAGGAGTTACAGTTGAATTAATGAAGGTTGTTTTGCGAACTCTCTCAACGAAAATGGACTATGATGTACCAAATCAAGATTTACATTATGACTTAAGTGAGATGCCAACATTGCCGAAGAGTGGATTTATTATGAGCAATATTAAAAAACGATAAGTAAATAAAGAGAGCTTGGCCTATTTATCTAAGGCCAAGTTTTTTATTGTTTTTTTCTAGTGATGAAAAATATGTCGAAGTACTCCTGTTATTTGAAAAAAATTGGTGAATTTTCTCATATATTTTCTAATAAATGGTACATTAGCGCTATAATTGTAATATCAATACGGAGAAATGGAAATAACAAGAGAGAAGGGAGAAATAATGGTTGGTGAAAGAATAAGGCAACTACGTATCCATAAACAGCTGACGCAAAAGGAATTAACGGAAGGGATTTGTTCTATCACTTATTTAAGCCGGATTGAAAATGGGCAAATCAATCCATCTGCAGAATTTTTAAGAAAAGTGTCCAAAAGACTGGGTTATGATTTAACAGAATTGAGTAGTCCGAATAGAGATGAAAAGATATTACAGATTGTAGAAAACTATAAGCAAAGCGAAAAAATATCGGATGAAGATCTTTCTTATCTGCTTGTTCAGACATATGAATTAAATTCTACTAAAATTAATCTGCACCTTTATGGTGTTCTGTTGAGATATTATACGGCCAAAGGAGAAATAGAGCAGGCTAGGAGTATTTTTAATTTATCTAAAAGGTTTATTTCTGGAGAAATAAGTGATGGATTAGAGGGAGAATATTTTTACTATTTTTTAGCATGTGGTAACTACTTTTATTACTTCCAAGATTTTGAGCGTGCAAATCACTATTATTCAAAAGCAGAAAGCTTACTAATTGATCGAGATAATTTAGATGCAGCGAAACTATATTATAATCTCAGCTTGGTTAAACAAAGAACATATGATAATCAGGAAGTAAGTCTTTATTATTCACAAAAGGCTTATGAAATTTTTAAAAAATATGGAGAGAAAAAATACATTATTACTGTATTAATTACTCTTGGAGTACAATATCAATTGAATAATGAATTAGATACTTCGATGGATTGCTTGAAAAAGGCGGAAGCGATTATAGTGGAGGATAAAGAGAGTGAGAAGTTTGTAAATTATATTGCTATGATTCAACATAACATGGGGAGAATCTTTGAAAGGAAGAGAGATTATCAGGGGGCTGTTACCTATTATTTAAAAAGCATAGAGATATTTGAAAATCATTCTTCAGAACAACAAAATGTTTATCCTTTAAAAAGATTAGTAGAGATTTATATAGAGTTAAAGGATTGGGTTCTAGTAGATAAATATTTAGAAAAGGCAATTTTCATTTCAGAAAAACACCGGTTAAAGTATGATTATATTCTACTTAATATCATAAAGTTTTCGGTGAAAAAGTTGCAGGGAAATGAAAGTTCTTATGAAAAGGGAATGCAGAAACTTCTTGATACAGCTATGCAATTAAATCAAGGTGCATTAATTCGAAGAATTACGAAAGAACTTGGAAGTCATTTTTATGAAAAAAAGGCCTATAAAAAGGCAGCTGATCTATTAATGAAAGCAATTGATTACGAAAACTAATAAAGAAATACCATCATGATAGCTAGTTTGTTAAATAGTTAAAGAAAAAAACTATTTAAATACTAGAAAATTTAATAGAATTTTACTGCTTTCACTAAACAATTCCTTTGCGTTAAAGTAATAGTAATAAAACTTTATGAAAAGGAGTTGTTTATATTGAAAAAAGTAGTTTTCGCTATTCTCGCTCTTGTAATCTTAACTTTAGGGACTAATTTAGATAAAGCATTTGCAGAGGCTGAGGCACAACCTGGTCCGTTGAGTATTATTAAGGTAACCACGGAGTGAATTGTAAATGGTGGAGATGAATAATCAGTTGATGCAACGGATATTTGTAACTTATCAAGATCAAATGAATCGTGATTATTTACAGCCATCAACTTCTCATATCGTTGCTTGTTCGATTGAAAAACATCAAAAAGAAAAATTGAACACAATAAATTCACTTTTTCATAAAAATACGCTTGCTCAAGTATTGTTTGAGGTGTTTGATAAGTTTGAACCAGAGTTTATTAATGATATCTCTCCTCTAATTATTAAATTAAATCCAGATGTTGTGACAGGAATACCTCATAATGGTGTTTATAAGTTGGATGCCGAAAATGAAATCTTTGTGCAACTTGATCAGCTTGCCGATAATCAATATCAAGAAATAGAAGTTCATCAAAAGCAGCTTGGAATAAAATCAGATTTAGGGATATCATATAAACTGTTAAGAAAAGATAAAGAGACATTGGATAAGTTAATTAAGGTGATGAAAAAGCTGAATTATTTTTTATCATTGCATGGAGGCGTGGAATCTACCATTGCGATTGCTGAGTTGTTATCCGAACACCAAGAGAGAAAATTATTGCTGCCTCCTTATATTTTCGTTCAGTGGTTATATGCCACAGATAGTTTCAGAGATTCGTTAATTTCATAGTGGGAAATCAGTGATTATAAGGCGAGTTTGCACTATTAGCATACCGCCTTTTTACTTTAGGAGGATAGTATGAAAACGAAATTTGGTATAGCTCTATTTCTAATTATCGTTCTAATGATTACTGTCACTACTAAAATTGGCCATTCAGAAAATAACCTTACGATGGAAGAGCTTAATCAGCCAGATTTTCTACATGATAAAGAGGCAGTTGTCTATTTCTCCACAACAACTAATCAAGATAGGAATAATGAAGGAATTAGTTACGCTGTTTTTATTGATGATAAAGGAAAAGCGAGTGGTTTTCAAATGGGTGGTTTAGAATTTGGAAGCATGGCGCTAAATAACCATCAGCTGTTGCTAGAGGATAAAAATACTATAAGGTTGATTGGAGAAAAGAATGCTGTAATCGATCTGAAATACCAACAAAACGGAGAACGAACAGGCTATTTGGAGAAACAGGATGTCTTTTTCTCTATTTATCGTTCTGGTAATGATAAAGAAAGGGATATATCCCATATTTATTGGGGAAATCATAAAGGGTTTAAAGGAGGAAATCTCCCTTATTCTATAATGGCTTCGGGTTACACTAAGGATGAAATTCTCATTTTGACCAATGATGAAGAAGAAAAGGAATATGTCTTAAGGAAAGCGTCTTTGGAAAATAACCAATTAGAAATCAATGACATTAAGGGTTTGGAAATGGAAAAAGGATATGAGTATTCAGCATTGGCTCCTATCTTAAGTGACGAACTTCATTATTATGTTTTACTCTCAGAGATAACTAAAGATAAGAGCCAAAATACTGTTTTATTTCTCCTTAATAAGGTAACGTTGGAACAAACAAAAGTGGAGTTAAATTCAGGATATGTTGCCAATGATCCTGCAGCTGATTCCATGAATTCTAAAAATGCAGCTTATTTATGGAGGGATGTTTTTTTCTATGTTAACGGATTAGGAGAAGTTGTTGCGGTAAGTAAAGATGGAAAAGAACAGAATAAATTCCTGCTGGAGGATTTTCCGCAGAACGGAGCTCGTCATAATGAAGAAGTATATTTTGCAGGGAATTATTTATTTGCATTAAGATATGACGATTCGCAAAAAGAGAAGTATTATCTGGAGAGCTACTCTTTGGAAAATGGTGAGAAGGTAGAAGAGAAAAAAATTGCAGGATTAGATGACATCTTATCATCCGTAAAAGGAACTTCTATTTATTCTTATGATTTTAAAATATTAAAGTAAGAGCATAAGGGGAGAGCCTTATGCTTTTTTTACGAAGTCAGATGTAAAGTAGATTTTATCTAAAAAAATATCTGTTTTCCGAATATAAAAGGTTTTAAAACGATTACATTTTAGTAGAATAAGAGATAGAACAAATTGATCCCCTATATTTCCATCTCACTTTCCCGTATACTAGGAAAAAAGTAGATAAGTTGGAGGTTAAGTAGTGGATTTGCATGATTTTTTATTAATGGTAAAGTACTTTATTTTAGGAGCCATCCAAGGTATTACCGAGCCGATTCCAATTTCCTCAAGTGGCCATTTAATTATTGGCCAAAGACTCCTAGGAATTGAACAGAGAGGCTTATCGTTCGAGATTATTACAAATACAGCTTCATTAATTGCGATTGTCTTCATTTACCGAAAGGATATCAAGCAATTAATAACACATAGCTTTTTGTATCTAAAAACGCGAAAGGAAAGGTATCGAGCTGATTTTCGTTTCTCCCTGTATGTTATTATTGGAACCATTCCAGCTGGTGTGATCGGCGTACTGTTTGGCGATTATATTGCTGATTATTTCACCTCTTTTTATACTGTTTCCATTACACTACTAATTACAGGTATAGCTTTATGGATCATTCGAAATATGCGTGGTGTAAAAAGAGATGGGGATTTATCTTGGCGAGATGCTCTAATTGTTGGGTGTGCTCAAGTGATTGCACTTATACCAGGTATCAGCCGCTCAGGTTCCACTGTTATAGCGTCCATTGCATTGGGGATGAAACAAAGTACGGCACTGCGTTTTTCCTTTATGCTTTATATTCCAGTAAGTGTTGGAGGAGCTATTCTTGGAGTAACGGATATGATTAACAGCCCAGATATGAAAACTTTGGCATGGCCTTATTTCATTGCTTTTATGACGTCCCTTGTTTTTACCTATTTTTCTATGAAATGGCTAATGGGGATAATGGAAAAAGGAAATTTAAAGTATTTTGCTTATTATTGCTTTATCGTTGGAACGATATTGTTAGTGGTAACTTACTTATTATAAAGAGAATAATAGACAAAGAAGAAAAGTGCAATAGGACAGCTATTGTGCTTTTTTTTGTCTTTATGACGGCTATTTCAAAAAGAAAGGAAAAAGCTTTTATTGTAAAATCCCAAGTTCTTAACACAGCCGGAAAATCAGAAATAAGGAGTGCCCACTTTAATAGGGACATAACAATCAGCATTATTTTGTAATTGTGTATCCGCTTTCAGTCGGATAAGATATTACCATAGAAAGAAGAAAAGAGGTGAAGGATTTTGTGAGTCAAGTCATAAATGAGCGTCATCAGATGATTCTTACTATCTTACGAAGGGAGAAACGGTATGTGACAGCTGCAGAGTTAGCACAATCACTTAAAGTTTCTAAGAAGACAATATATAGAGATATCCAACAAATAGTTGATTCGAATTCAATGCCGTTTAGGATAATAAAAAAAGAAAACTTCGGTTATTACTTCCAGAACCATAAAGAACCTTTAGAAACGGAAACGATTATATTTGATTATCCTGACGAACGACGTTTGAATTTACTATTATATCTTTTAGCCATTGCACCCGGTAAGACCTCCATTCAAAAAATATCGGAAAAGTACATCGTAAGTCAGAGCTCTATTCTCAATGATTTTAAACATATTGAAAAGGAATTAAGGTCCTATCATTTAAGACTATTAAGGACAAAGGAAGGAACCTTTATTAAGGGAGATAAACTATCTATTTATCGTTTGATGGCCGTAATTATTGAGAATTACTTAACTCAAATGGGAGACCCTTTTAGTCAATATGATATTCCTGATTCTATCAAAAAAGTAAAAGTGAAAAATAATCATTTAATAAAAATTAAGAGGCTGCTGCATGATATCCAAGTGAAGCATGATCTAAGCTTAGATCAGCCCTATTATTTAACCTTATTCTGCTCTCTTCTTTCGATAATAGAAAAACATAATAATAAGCTTTCATTAGATGAAGAAGAAGTAGTGTACGAAGAAATAGATGGAAATTCCGCTATTTATTGTATTTGTAAAGATATGATTGAGGAAATCGAAAATCAATTTTCTCTTTCGTTAAAACAATATGATATTTATTCACTTTATTATATTTTGAAAGCGTATAAACTTAATTCACGATTTTTATTAAACCAAGGTACTGAGCCATATCAAAATGATCAGGTTGTTCTTTTAACAAAGAGGTTAATAGCAAGAGTGACAGAAAATAGCGGATATCGCTTCGATACAGATGATGAATTATTAGAAAGGCTAACATTGCATATGCATGCAATGTTATATCGATTAAGCCATCGAATCTATATAGTTAATCCAATCATAAAATCGATAGCAACTAATTTTTCCCATATATTTGGCTTAGTGAAGACAAGCATTCAACAATTAGTAGAAGAAGGACATTATGAAAAGTATATAACCGATGAAGAAATTGGCTATATTACTTTGTATTTTCAAATTTCGTATGATGATCATTTTGCTAATCAGATTCCTATATTGATTGAATGTACAAGTGGTATTGGCACTTCGCATTTATTAAGTGAAAAAATAAGAAGAACTTTTCCTGATATCCATATAAAGAAAATAATTGCCCAGCAACGAATAAAACAGACAGATTATGAAGATGTAGAATTAGTTATTTCTACTGTGAAAACACATAGTATCATTGATAAGCCTACTATTCTTGTGAGTCCTATTTTAAATCAAGAGGATAAGTTTAAGATAGATCAATTTATTAAGGACTACTACAATCGGCAGAGTATTATCGGTGAAAAATAGAAAGGTAGGAGAGTTTAAAGTGGACATGAAAATAGAAGAATTAGATTTTCATAAGGTTGTAACAGAAGATCTTATCGAGTTAAATTTACAAGGAACTACAAAGGAAGAAGTACTGAATGAGTTAACCGACCTCTTATATGAAAACGGTTGTATATCGAATAAAGAAGGATTTATAAAGGATGTGATGTATCGAGAAGAAGAAGGTGTTACTGGATTGGAGAAGGGGGTAGCTATCCCCCATGGTAAATCAAAGCATGTACGAAAGACATCCATTGCAATTGGAAGAACCAAATCATTTGTAGAATGGGAATCGCTTGATGGAAATCCTATCAATATTATTATCTTATTTGCAGTTAAAGACACGGATAAAACCACTATCCATATTAAATTATTACAAAAGGTGGCTGTCTTATTAGCAGATGAAGAAACAATTAGTAAGTTACAAACACTGCAGACAAAGAAAGAATTTTTAAAGCTATTAACGAAAAACGATTAAAGGGAATGTTGTTAAAAACTTATCAATTTGGAGGGAATCATGATGAATATTGTGGGAATTTCAGCTTGTACATCTGGTATTGCTCATACGTATATTGCGAAAGAAAAATTGATTAAAGCGGGTCAAGAGCTGGGACATAAAGTTCGAATCGAGACACAAGGAACTATTGGGATTGAGGATGAGTTAACAACTAAGGAAATAGAGGAAGCTGATTTGGTCATAATTGCTGCAGATATCAAGGTTAGTGGAAAAGAACGTTTTGCTGGGAAGAAAATTGTTGAGATACCTACACATATTGCTATAAAGGCACCGAAACAGCTTTACCAAAAGATTGACGCTGAGCTAAATAAACAGTGAGGGGGTCTACTAGATGTTGAAGAAAATGCAAGTAAAAAAGCATGCTTTAACAGCCATTAGTTATATGTTGCCACTTGTTGTGGCATCAGGACTTTTAATTGCAATTGGGAATCTTACAGGTGGTTCGGTCATTGAAGATTATAAAGCTTCCTTTGATATTCCCTCAGCACTTGTTTCATTAGGAGTACTTGGAATGGGGTTATTAGCTCCTGTTATTTCAGGAGCAATAGCATATTCGATAGCAGATCGTCCAGGTATTGCTCCAGGGCTATTAATGGGATTGATAGCAAATGCCATTGGAGCAGGTTTTTTGGGTGGGATGCTAGGTGGTTTTATTGTTGGTTACTTTGTTTTATTTTTAAGAAAAAATTTAAAAGTACCAAAGTGGGCAGAAGGCTTAATGCCAATGATGATTATTCCTTTAATATCTAGTTTATTTATCGGATTACTTATGTTTTTTGTACTTGGCCTTCCGATTGTATGGGCAACAGAAGGGCTAACTTCTTTTCTAACAAGTATGCAGGGATCGATGAGATTTGTTTTTGGAGCAATATTAGGGGGAATGGCAGCATTTGATTTTGGCGGACCTGTTAATAAAGTAGCTTCCTTGTTTGCGGATGGTTTGCTATTAGAGGGCATATACGAGCCAGAAGCTGTGAAAATATTGGCATCAATGGTTCCCCCATTTGGTGTAGCCATTTCTTGGGGACTTTCTAAATTATTTCAGAAGAAACGATATACAAAATCGGAAGAAGATAACATCAAAATAGCTCTACCGATGGGAATATGCATGATTACAGAAGGCGTTATCCCGATTGCAGCAGTAGATATTGTAAGAGTTGTTGCTTCATGCACTATTGGAGCAGCCGTCGGAGGAGGGTTCTCTATGATGTGGGGGGTAGGATCTCCGGTTCCATCAGGAGGAATGTTTATTGTACCTGCGATGACACATCCAATTCTCTTTTGTGTGGCATTACTTATCGGGTCACTCATTACCGGAGTTATGCTGTTCTTATGGAAGAAGGAACCAGCTGCAGAAATAGAAGAAACATCGAGTGAAGAGGAAGAAGTAGATTTATCAGATGTGAAGATTACATTTTAACCTGAAGGAAAGAACGCTTATTTTGCTAGAGTAAGTCAATAAAGGAGGGGACTTAGAATGTATGTTTCGATGAAGGGAATGCTTGCACGTGCCAACCAAGGGAAATATGCGGTAATGGCAATCAATTGCTTTAACCTAGAAACAGCTAAGGCAGTGATTGAAGCAGCACAAGAATTGAGAGCACCTATCATTGTAGATTTATTACAAGATCATTTAATGCAGCATTTTGGAAGTAAGTTATTAACAAGGCCAATTATAGAAATGGCAAATGCAGCAAGTGTAGAAGTTGCCATTAATTTAGACCATGGGCAGGATGTTGGATTCGTGAAGAGATGCTTAAGAGATGGATTTTCTAGTGTAATGATGGATGCTTCTCGTTATCCAATTGACGAGAATATAAGAATAACGAAAGAAATGGTAGAATTTGCGCAAAGCTATGATGCGAGCGTCGAAGGGGAAATTGGTAATATTGGTTCTGTTTCTAGGAACCAGATGACAGATGATGAAATGTATACGAATCCTGATTTATCCATTAGATATGCAAAAGAAACAGGGATAGACGCGCTAGCTATTTCTTATGGCTCTAGTCACGGGGATTATCCAGATGGTTATATTCCAGCTTTTCGATTTGATATTTTAGAAAAAATTAAAGGAGAAACTGGTATCCCGCTTGTACTCCATGGAGGATCTGGATGTGGAGAAGAAAACATTAGAAAGTCTATTTCATTAGGTATTAATAAGATTAATGTAGGCTCTGATTTTTTTAAAGCACAGATAAATAGTATAAAAAAAAACATGGTTGGAAACGAAATAGATTATTTTGATGTTATTCATCAAACGATTAAGGCTGGAAAAGACTTAGTTAAATATTATATTGAACTGGCAGGCTCTGAAGGAAAGTCATTATAAATTTAAAGAAAAGAGGAATATATTATGTTATTAAATATGAAGCAGTTATTAGAAGTAGCACAAAAACATCAATTTGCCGTTGGAGCATTCAATGTAGCAGATAGTAATTTTTTGAGAGTAGTAGTTGAAGAGGCAGAAAGCAATAATTCTCCTGCGATAATTGCAGTACATCCAACTGAATTAGATTTTGTCAAAGATGATTTTTTCTCTTATGTATTAACAAGAATTAAAAATAGCCATGTCCCATTTGTTCTGCATTTAGATCATGGCGGAAATATGGCTGATATTATGCGGGCGATTCATGTAGGCTTTAGTTCCGTCATGATTGATGGCTCCTTGCTTTCTTTAGAAGAAAATATTCAGTTAACGAAACAAATAGTAGAAGTGAGCCATTCACTGGGAGTATCAGTGGAAGGAGAATTAGGAACAATTGGAAATACAGGTACCTCAGTAGAGGGCGGGGTATCGGAGGTAATTTATACGAGACCTGAAGACGCCCAAGAATTTGTAGAGAAAACAGGGGTAGATACACTGGCGATTGCAATCGGTACTTGTCACGGTATTTATCCTAAAGATATGGAGCCAAAGTTGAGAATGGATATTTTAAAAGAAATTAAAGAAACGGTCGACATTCCTCTTGTATTGCATGGCGGCTCAGCTAATCCAGATGAAGAAATTGCAGAGGCTGTTCAGATTGGTATTCAAAAAGTGAATATCTCATCAGATTATAAGTACGCATTTTATAAAAAATGCCGTGAGATTTTAGCTGAAACAGAGCTTTGGGATCCTAACGCAATATATCCAGCCTGCATTGAGGCAGCTAAAGAAATAGTAAAATATAAAATGAATTTATTTCAATCCATTGGAAAAGCTGAAATTTACAGAGAAGAAAATGTGACGGCATGGCGTAGAGAATGGTTATAAGCAGTAGGAAGAGGGGAGATAATCCTCTCTTTTTTATAAGCGATTATTTTTTTGTCCTCATTAAAATGGTGCAGATATAGATTTCTGTGTATTTTTAATCGACTTTAAGAGAAATCTAAATATATTTTTTAATCAGTACCTTGCAATGAACAATACTAAATGGTATATTAATGGAAATAGGTATTATTTTTATTATAGTACTGTTTATTATAAGGTACTGGATGATGAATAAAGGTAGGTGAAAAAGATGAATGTACAGTTTAAAAAGGGTGTCTTAGAGTTATGTGTACTTGTTCTTTTAGATAAAAAGGACCGCTATGGCTATGAACTCGTTCAGAAGATATCCAATCAAATTGAAATTTCAGAGGGCTCTGTTTATCCCCTCTTAAGAAGATTAACAAAAGAAGAATATTTTACAACTTATTTACAAGAGTCAACAGAAGGTCCTTCGCGTAAATACTACAAGTTAACCGATAAAGGAAGAACCTATCTTAATGAACTTATTACGGAATGGAATGAATTTTCTAATGGTGTCAATCAATTAATAAAAGAAGGTGTAAATAATGACTAAAGAGCAATTTTTAAAACAGCTCCAAGCTGGATTAAAAAAGCTTCCGCAAGAGGAACGAAAAGATATCATCCATGATTATGAAGAACATTTTTTTATAGGCAAAGAAGATGGAAAAACGGAGGAAGAAATAGCCAAGTCTTTAGGATCTCCTCAGCAAATTACCAAAGAATTAATAGCTTCCTATCACCTTGAAAAGGTGGAGAAAAACAGAACAACGGGAAATATTCTACGAGCAGTATGGGCAGTTATTGGTTTAGGATTCTTTAATTTGGTTATTGTACTTGGACCGTTTGTTACCATAGCAGCCCTTATTCTATCTGGGTGGATAGTTGGTGTGTCTTTTATACTCTCCCCACTACTTGTTCTTGTTGACAGTGTTTTTCATCCAGGTAGTTTTGCGTTTTTTAAATTATTTATGACTATTTTGCTAGTGGGATTAGGAATTTTTCTTGTAATTGCCATGTATTACATTACAAGAATTTCTTCAAAAGGCTTCATCAATTATTTGAAATTTAATGCAAAATTAGTGAAGGGAGGCCAAAAGCATGATTAGTCTAAAAAAATTAATGGTCATTGGACTTGTTCTTGTTCTAATTGGCGGCATAGGGGCATTCCTAACATTCCGCGATAACAGTCTAGATATTCATGAAGAGAAAATATTTAAAGAAAATAATATAACTGGAATTGAAGTAGATTCCAATAATGCAGGGATTGAAATTATTCCCACAGCAGAAAAGGAAACAAAGGTTGTGTTGCAAGGAAAAGGTTCCTCTGAAACGAAGGGAAGTTTTACTGCCAAGGTAGTTGGGAAAAAACTTGTTGTAAATTGGAATGAAAAACAAATTAGCTTTTTTCAGATGAATTTTATAGATGAATCACTTACATTAAAAATTCTTGTACCTGTGAAGGAATATAAATCTCTTCGCATAAATAATGATAATGGAAAGATTGATTTAGCGGACCTAATGGTTGAGCAAGTACAGGCAGAAAGTAATAATGGTCGCATTCATCTGCAAAATATTCAATCCAAAAGTGTAGAAGTAAACTCTGACGATGGCAGAATATCGCTGGATCATGTAAGCGGAAGCGTGAAAGGAGAAACGAATAATGGGAGAATTTCAATGAAAACCGCCACATTGGATCAGGCGATACAACTGGAAACAGATGATGGAAGTATCGAAATTGTAACAGATAAGGAACCAACAAATGTCACATTCGATGTTCAAGTTGATGATGGCAGCATCAATATTTTAGATAAATACAAAGGAAGTACCGTGATTGGAAACGGGGAAAATAAAGTAAAGCTGAAAACAAATAATGGGAAAATTAGAGTGGAAAATTAAAAAAGGCAGCTTTCTGAAGCTGTCTTTTTTTATCTGCAGATATAAATATAAATTTTCTTGAGAAAAGAAAATTTGGTATCGCATACAAACTATATAAAAAATAAAAACCTCCGATATATAGAAAGGAAATGGACAAAAGAAAAAAGCTAGAAACATTCAGGGGGATAGAATGAAAATAAAATATCAATTGGCAATCATTTTCTTCATTTTAATTATTTCTTTGTTGGGGATTGGCGGATTTAGCAATATGAGTCTGCAGTCGCTAATTGCAAATAGTAAAGAACTGACAGAGGCAAAAGAAATTCAGCGTCTTGTTACTCATTTGCAATATCGTATTGCCGGAATTTCTAATGACGAGCGTGCCTTTCTTCTTACTGGAAATAAAGAATATAGTGACGGAATCAATGAGAAAGAATCAGACATTCATGATACTTTGAAAACAATGGAGACTTTATCTAATTATTATGAGTATAAAGAAGATATCCAAACGTTTCAATCCAGTCTACAAACATACTTAGCCACAAGTGACAAAGTGCCTGGTGCTTATGCCGAAGATCCATCTGCTGCAAAAAAACTCCATTTTGGGGATTTACGGACATTAAGGAAAGAAGTTTTAGATCCAGCAGTCAATGAATTAGTGGAACATATTAATCAAGATGTTATTCAGATAGAAGAACAAAATCAAAAAAATAATAAAATAACAAAAACGGTATTAATCGTAATTATCACCATGGCAGCACTATTGAGCATTGTATTAGGTTTTCTGTTATTAAAGTCTATTTTACGACCATTAAATAAAATTAATAATCAACTTCAAAGTATTGCTTCTGGAGAAGGGGACTTAACACAGCGAGTAAATGTGAATGGGAAAAACGAATTTGGCCAATTAGCACATTCGTTTAACGCCTTCGTTGATTCTCTTCAAATAATGATAAAAAGTGTAGGGCAGACGTCTAAAAATGTTGCACAAGCTTCCGATGAATTAGCTTCCAGTATGGAACAATCGACTGTAGCGGTAGAGCAAGTGGCGGATGCTGTTCAAACCATTGCAGAGAATGGAAATAAGCAAGATTCACTTACCCAAAATAGTTTAATAGAAGTTAATAATTCCTTGAAAAATATTAAGCATATGGCCCATACTGCCAACGAAGTTGCAAATGAATCCCTGCTAATTAAAGAAAAAGCAAAAGAAGGAGAATTGGCATTGACTGAAATGCAAATGCAGATGGAGGCCATTCATGCATCTGTTGATTTAGCAGGAGACGGATTGAAATCACTTGTTTTAAGTACAAATGAAATTAATGAGGTACTTGCAAGTATTCAAGATATATCTAATCAAACTAATCTGCTAGCATTGAATGCATCCATTGAAGCAGCAAGAGCAGGTGAACATGGAAAAGGATTTGCCATTGTAGCAGAAGAAGTTAGAAAGCTGTCCGAAATGACAGGTACTTCTGTAAATCAAATACACGATCTGATAAGCTCTATTCATGATCATTCTAGTACGACAGAAAAAAATATGTCTTTTGTAAAAGAAAATGTAGATGGTGGTACGAAATTATCTGATACTACAAATGAACATATCAAGGAAATCCTAAATCGAGTTGAATCCATCGCAGACCATATTAAAAAGATGGCAGAAACAACGCAAGAAATCACGGCAGAAGTACAAGAGGTGCAAGATTCAGTGGAAGAAATAGCCCAAACTTCTCGTGAGACATTGGAAAGAACTGAAAGTGTTGCAGCAGCAACAGAAGAACAAACTGCCTCATTCCAAGAAATAACAAGCTCAAGCATGGCATTATCCAAAATGGCAGAGGAGCTTCAGGAATTAGTGCACCGATTTAAAATCTAAGAAAGAATGTAAAAAAAAAGAGAAACTATGTGAGATTTTCTAGATCCAATTTAAAAAAGATCGAGAAATTAAGAGGCAAGGACCCGTGGGTTCTAAATAGGGCGAACAATTATACATGTATATTGTATAATTGTTCGTTTTTTATTTGGTATAAGTGGTAATTATCCGCAAGACTGCAATAAACTTTCCAGTGGGCGAGCACCAAGTTGCTTCATCTATTGATCTACTGCGTTAATAGGAGATGAATTGCTTTGCAAGTTTTCTCTCTCTTTTAAAAGTAAAAAGCTTATAAAGATTGTATTAACCAACCCTATTATTCCATAACACCATATCGGCATTATGATAGCTTCATACCAAAACATATTAATAAAGTATACACCCATGGCTATTAACAGTGAATTACTTATCAAAGTTAATAGGGCTTTTTTTACAGTGAAAAAAGCATATAACTTCCAAATAGCAATAATTAGCGAAACGATACTTGTCATAGCCAAAGACATTATCGCAATCGAGCGAACGTTTTGTTCTTGATGGAACAATTCTGCTGTAAATAAGAATTTTGTAAATAGATTGGTGATAAAATAAAAACTTGTTAGATAAATAGAACTAGCCAAAAATGAGATAGGTATCCATTTCAAATATATAAAAATGGTGTTTTTACTCCTGCTTGACTGTTTTCTCTTTTCCTGAATGGTTTCAGCAATTGATGTCACAACTATAATGAATACTAATAAATATAAATCATGTAATGGGAGTTTTCCTTTAAAGATGTCCATTAAGAAAAGAAAAGCATCCTTCAATTCCATTAACATTAACTATTCCAACCTTTCAATTATGTACTACCTGTTATACGAAAGGAAATATAGGAATGTTTCAATAATTATATATTTTTTCAGATTTAGGAAACTTTTCCTGATTAGCTATGTGTTACCTCCGTTAAAAGAAATGACTATTCGCCTGGATAAAGAATTGGGATTGCTCGTAATTATAGGTAACCTTCGAAAAGTCAAAAGGCTGACCATTAGTTAGATGAAAGATGCTTTCTACCAATAATTTAGGATCATCTTTTTCTAATCCCAAATAAGCAGCTTCTTCTGCCGTTAACTTCCCAACATGTAAATACACATCTGAAAAGCCTACTTTTAGCCCTAAGCCTTCTGTTATGTAATGAAAAATAGATTCTGCTACGATTTCTTTATTTAAATACGTAATGAAGGCCTTATTATACCAAGATTCCTCTAAACAAAGAGTTTGGCCGTTAATATAGCGAATTCTTTTGACATAATAAACATCTTCATGAAGCTCTATATTTAAATTTAGGGCAATTTCCTCAGTCGGTTTTCTTATCTCTAATTTGATTATTTTGGAGGTTAGAGAATAATCCTCTAAATCTTTTTTAAATCCTTGATTGGAAAGCAAGCTGATATAGCCTTTTCGATTCTGTCTTCTTACAAAAATTCCACTGCCTCTTACTTGAAAAATGATTCCCCTTTTTTCAAGAAGCTCCAGCGTTTTCGTAATCGTACTTTTACTAACCTCGAATTGCTTCATTAATGTCTCAATAACTGGCAGCTTACTGCCTTGCTTTAAGCCATGCTCTTCAATATATTTTTCTATTTCTTCTGCGATTTGCTGGTATTTTAACATATATATACCTCGATTATCTTAAACGTTATAGCTGGATTATAGCATATATAGGAAAAAAATTCATTTAGATTAATTGGGTATAAAAATATTGTATTGTATTTATTAAATTATACCGATACAATTATAATATAAGTGTAATCCAAAAAAATAAAAAGAAAAGATAATTTAATAGCATTAAAAAGGAGGAACAAGAATGAGCAAAATGCCGAAAGATTTTTTATGGGGTGGAGCATTAGCTGCACATCAATTTGAAGGTGGCTGGAATCAAGGCGGTAAAGGTCCGAGTGTAGTAGATGTTATGACAGCAGGTGCTCATGGAGTACCTAGGAAAATAACAGACTTGATTGAAGAAGAGCAATTTTATCCAAATCATGAAGCAATTGATTTTTACCATCGTTACAAAGAGGATATTGCCTTGTTTGCTGAAATGGGGCTAAAGTGTTTACGAACTTCCATTGGCTGGAGCAGAATTTTTCCAAAAGGGGATGAATTAGAACCGAATGAAGAAGGACTGCGCTTCTATGACCAAGTATTTGATGAATTACTTAAATACGGAATACAGCCAGTTATTACCTTATCCCATTTTGAAATGCCGTTACATCTAGCAAGAGAATATGGCGGTTTCAGAAATAGAAAAGTAGTTAATTGTTTTGTCCGCTTTGCCGAAGCATGCTTCCATCGATATAAAGATAAAGTAAAATACTGGATGACTTTTAATGAAATCAACAATCAAATGGATGTTTCTAATCCACTCTTTTTGTGGACAAATTCTGGAGTAACCGTCAAAGAAGGAGAAAATGCGAAAGAAGTAATGTATCAAACTGCTCATCATGAGCTAGTTGCAAGTGCATTAGCTGTGTCTATTGGTAAAAAAATAAATCCTGATTTCCAAATTGGAGCAATGGTTTCCCATATTCCTATCTATCCATTTTCTTCTAATCCAGAAGATGTGATGCTAGCGGAAGAAGAAATGAGACAAAGATATTTCTTCCCAGATGTGCAAGTTCGTGGATATTACCCTAGTTATGCTTTAAAGGAATTTGAACGAGAAGGCTATTCAATTACAATGGAGCCAAAGGATGCTGAGATTTTACGCAATGGGACAGTTGATTATTTAGGATTTAGCTATTATATGTCCACTACCGTAAAGAGTGATGTGAAAAATAATAATACAGGGGATATTGTTAATGGCGCCTTGCCAAATGCGGTTGAAAATCCGTACATCAAAGCAAGTGACTGGGGCTGGTCCATTGATCCGACAGGTCTGCGCTATGTGTTAAATCGTCTATATGATCGCTATCAAATACCATTATTTATTGTAGAAAATGGATTTGGCGCTATTGATACTGTCGAAGCTGATGGCTCTATTCATGACAAGGAAAGAATTGCCTACTTAAAGGCGCATATTGAAGCATTGGAGAAAGCGGTAATGTATGATGGAGTAGATTTAATTGGATATACACCATGGGGAATTATTGATATTGTTTCCTTTACAACAGGAGAAATGAAAAAACGCTATGGAATGATTTATGTAGATCGAGATAATCAAGGGAAAGGAACCATGAGCCGTTCGAAAAAAGCCTCCTTTTATTGGTATCAAGAAGTGATTAAGTCAAACGGGGAAAAACTGTAATAGAAAAAGGAAGGGGATATTTTCCTCTTCCTTTCAGTGTATAGTAAACTTTATTTTTAATGAAGTTAAATAGTTTACGAGAAACAGTTTTGTATTTTTCTATTAATAGCTTGCTTCTAATTCATCTATTAAGCTTCCAACATAGGCAACCGCTTTTCGGATTGGCTCAGGGGTGGACATATCCACATTTGCTAGTTTCATTAAATCGAATGGTTTTAAAGTGCCGCCGGCTTTTAAAACTTTTAGCCATCGCTCAACAGCAGGCTGTCCTTCTTCCTCAATCATTGCTGATACGGCAGTTGAAGCTGTAAGCCCAGCGGAGTACGTATATGGGTAAAGACCCATATAATAATGGGGTTGGCGCATCCATGTTAGGCCTGCTGCTTCATCTATTTCCACACTGTCTCCCCAGAATGATTTTAAGACATCGATATTTTGTTCACATAATACTTTAGCTGTAATCGGAGTTCCTTGTTCTGCTAATTCATAAATTTTTCTTTGGAGTGCCCCTTCTAAAATATGGGTAACAAAATTATGATAATACGTTCCTAGTGATTGGAGAATTACCCATCTTCTAATTTGATTGTTAGAAGATTGTTTCATAATATACTTGCTCAAAAGCATTTCGTTCATGGTGGATGGAGCTTCAATAAAGTATCGAGATGGACGGGTATTTGAAATAATTTGATTTTTGCCAGCAAGAGCAAAATGTCCAGCATGTCCAAGTTCATGTGCTAAGGTAAACGTATTACGCATTGAGTTATGCCATGTCATTAAAATGTATGGATGTACTCCATACGGGCTGGAGCAGAAGGCGCCTGATCGTTTTCCATAGTTATCTGCTAAGTCTACCCAGCGGTCTTTTAAGCCTTTTTCCATTATTTCCATATATTCTGGTCCCATAATATTAAGCGCTTCTAAGATAAGCTTGGAAGCTTCCTCGTACGTAATTTTAGGATCATAGGATGTGTCGAGCGGAGCCTTTAAATCACAATAATGGATTTTTTCTAAACCTAATACACGCTCTTTTAATTTGGCGAATCTGCGCATATGTGGAGCCAATTCTGTAAGAATGGTATCCAATTGGTTATGGTACATTTCTTTTGTGACTTGTTGTTCTTGTAAAAGCATGTCTGTTACAGATTCATAGTTTCGTAAACGAGATTCTATTATTTGTTTTTTAACTTCTGTTCCATAGGTAGCCGCATATGTATTTTTATAACGGTTAAGGCCAGCCGAAAAGGCTTCATATGCTTTTCTTCTTACTTCTTTATCTGCCGATTCTTCGTACTTTTCGAAAGAATTAAATGTCAAAGGATATTCTGTCCCGTCACTTGTTATAAAGGAGGAAAACTCCATATCTGATGTTTTACTTCTTTGATAAATCATATAAGGAGAACGCTGGATTTCACCAAATGCTGCTAATACTTCCTCTGCTTCAGGTGTTAACATATGTGGCTTCAAATCCATTAAGTCCGTTAGTGTTTTGGAAAAAAGCTGTAGTTCTTCTTCCTCGTTCAGGTATGTATTTATTTTATCGTTTGCAAGCGTAAGAATCTCTGAATTAATAAAAGAAAGGCTTGAGCTTACTTTTGCATAGAGGGAAGAAACAATTGCATCGTTCTCTTGATTGGAAGGATTAGATCCGTCTGCAGATTGCTTAAGGTTTGCATAAGTGAGAACGCTCACTAATCTTTCATCCAATGCATCTCGAGCTTTTAGACAATCTAGCAAGATTTTAGCGTTTTGGTGAAGCTTCCCTTTAAATTGTGTTACAGTAGGAATATCTTCTTCGATCGCTTCTACTTCCCTTTTCCAATCTGCTTCGCTTTCGAATAAATCGCGCAAATTCCAGGTTTGTTCGAAAGGAACTTCGGAACGATAAAGTGTTTTTTCTATTTCTTTATTCATAAACATTCTCCTCTGCCACCTATTTATTTCGTTTTTCGAAACGATTAGTTTGATTATACAATAAAAAATTGAACTATAGGAATATTTTGTTTATTATATTTTTTAATGATAATTTGTAGAAGATAAAGATAAAAAACTACGCTTCTTATGATAAATAATTGTATAATGGTTAAAACTCACCATTTCGCCAAATTTTACATTATAAGGTAAAAGAATGAGTGCTGAAATTGGAATAAACAAAAAGGAATGAAAAGAAATTGCCCTTAAAGTTTTCACGAAAAAAAAGATTTTATTTATTATTTTTTATCTGCATTGTCTCCATGGTTATCATTTTTATGTTCTCCCATATGCCGTATGAAGAACAGGATATTAAGCCATTTCTACGAGATAAGATAGACCTGACAAATATTCCATTTCCCTCTATTACATTTGAGTACGATGGTCAAATTATATCTTCGGATTCTGACCCATATGGTTTTATCGAATTTTTATTTCGGAAAGCAGGGCATGTAATTGGTTATTGTCTCTTAACTTTGCTGCTATTTCTCACCCTGATGCAAACGAAAATCAAACGACCATGGGTTTATCTACTAAGTGGAGCTCTTTCTATTGCTTATGCATTAACAGATGAGTGGCACCAAAGCTTTGTCCCTGGAAGAACAGGCCATTGGCAAGACGCCATCATTATCGACGGAACTGGCGTTATATTAGGATTAGTCATTGGTTTTATTGGTACTATATTTTTTAAAAAGAGGAAAACGAAGGGAAGGTTTTAGGGATTCCCAAAGACAGGAGAGGTGAAGCGATTGTACCAAGATAAAGAATTGACAGTAAGACCGATTAAAGAGGAGGATCTTTATCAGCTTTGGACACTGGCATTTAAAGAAGAAAATCCTGAATGGAAAAAATGGGATGCTCCGTATTATGCACATAAAGCATTAAGTTATGAAGGATTCTTAAAAACTCAAAAAGAGCGCTTCTTAGAAAGAGATGATTACTGGGCAATTATTGTCGGGGAAGAATTAATAGGAACAGTTGGCTACTACTGGGAACATGAACCGTCCAAATGGTTAGAGATGGGAATTGTTATCTATAATCCAAACTACTGGAGTGGTGGATATGGAACGCGGGTATTGAAGCTATGGATCGACCATTTATTTAAGACCTTGCCATTAGTTCGAGTGGGATATACAACATGGTCAGGGAATGAGCGAATGATAAAGGTAGGAGAAAAGCTGGGCATGACAATGGAAGGACGCATGAGAAAGTGCCGCTACTATAACGGCGTATATTATGACTCCATACGGATGGGATTATTAAAAGAAGAATGGGAAGCATTTTTAAACGGAAACAAAACAAGTGCTGGAAATATTAATAAATAAAATCAGTGTAATGGAAGATTACGTTAGGTGAAATTAGAAAGAAAATTAAGTTTTAGTACTCATGCTTTACCTATATTTTAATAGTATAATAGAAGAAAACAGGAATAAAAGGGCAAATTGTATAGAAGTACAGCATCATCAGAATCAAGTAAGTGTGGAAAATGAATGAATGGAGTGAGGTCCATGAAGAAAGAGGTTGGATACGTATTTTTCTGCCAGCATTGTGGATTGCCTCAACGTATTCCAGCGTTTGTGCTAAAAACGTACTTATGTGATGACATGGTAAAACAATTCTATTGCAACAATTGCAGCCGAGAAAATCTAATTCCTTCCTATATAAAAAAGCTGAAAGCAGAATTATAGAGCACATATATAACAAGGTCAAGTGGAAAATGCACTTGGCCTTTTTTCTATGAAATAATAGGTAGTTCTGCATCCACTCTTCTTAGAATCATTTCAAGGTGTGGAAAATTGAAAGAGCTTTTTCCATTTTTTTATGAGTAATTACCAATAAATTGTACAAACTATTTAAAGTAGAGAAATAACTCATGATGATGTGTGGACAAAAAATAGGTCTCTAACTTCGATTATTGGAGATCCTTAAACATGCCTCTACCTTCAATAATGGAAATTTTTTTAGAAGGAGATGAATAAAATGAACTACAAGGAATATTGGGATAAAATTAATGAAATAAATGGACAATTGCATTCTTTATATTCTTCCTATTGGGATAAATATTCAGATTTTGCTACATGGCAGTTTTGGATCATTCTTCTATCTTTATTAGTACCATTAATCATATTATATTTTATGGTAGACAGAAGGAGATTATTTGAAATATTATTCTTTGGCTATACTGTCCATCTACTTTGGGCTTACATAGACCTAGCACTTAGTAGAACTAATTACTTAACACATACTTACTTTCTTACACCGATGCTTCCTAATGCATTAAATATTACAGGTTCCTTTCTGCCAGTAGGGTTTATGCTAGTGTATCAATATGCAACGAATCGCAAGAAAAACTTTTATATTCTAACCGTGCTATTGAGTGCTGTATATACTTTTATATGCGCTAATATTGAAAAATCAATGGGCTTGGTAACGTTTCATAGAGGAATTCACGTTATTCATTTATTCCTTTTGGATTTATTTATTGTATTTGTAGCATATTGGTTTACTAGGTTATTGTTGAAATTTAGAATCCTCAAGAAAGACGAGCAGCAATAATGTTTATTACTAGCATGTATTTATAAGGCACATGCTAGTTTTTTGCATGTCCAGAAGAAGATAGGAAAGTGGAAAAATCGAGAGAGTAGCAAGAAATGCGCTATGGAAAACTATGATTAAAAATGAAACGGAAAGGAGAAGCGAAAGAAAGGGGCGTTCATAAACAAGATGAAAGCCAAAACGGAAAGGAGAAGTGAAAAAAGTGGCGTTCATAAACAAGATGAAAGCCAAAACGGAAAGGAGAAGCGAAAAAAGTGGCGTTCATAAGCAAGATGAAAGCCAAAATGGAAAGGAGAAGTGAAAAAAGTGGCGTTCATAAACAAGATGAAAGCCAAAACGGAGGGGAGAAGTGAAAAAAATGGCGTTCATAAGCAAGATGAAAGCCAAAACGGAAAGGAGAAGTGAAAAAAGTGGCGTTCATAAACAAGATGAAAGCCAAAATGGAAAGGAGAAGTGAAAAAAGTGGCGTTCATAAACAAGATGAAAGCCAAAACGGAAAGGAGAAGTGAAAAAAATGGCGTTCATAAGCAAGATGAAAGCCAAAACGGAAAGGAGAAGTGAAAAAAGTGGCGTTCATAAACAAGATGAAAGCCAAAATGGAAGGGAGAAGCGAACAAAAAGGTTTTCATCAACAAGATGAAAACCAAATATCACCGAAGAGCTACCAAAAAAGAGTTAACAGCTAACCCCTCCTCAACAAACTAATTGTAAACAATGCATTTGAGGGAAAACGTAACGAGGTGTATACTTGCCAATGAAGAATGTTAAAGGGGGAATTATTTTGTTACAAAAGCCAAAGGCTATTTTTCTAGATATGGATGGTACTATTTTAAATCATCAGAATCAGGTAAGCGTGAAGACAAAGGAGATTATTGATGATCTACGCAAGGATGGTCTATTCGTATTCATAGCTACAGGGAGATCTTTTGATGAAATTGAATCTGTCGTGCCAGAAGGATTTGAAGTGGATGGATATGTTTCTTCTAACGGCATGGCTGGTTACATAGGAAAGGAACCTATTTTTCAGCATACTCTACCTTTAGAATTAGTGGATACCATTATTAAAAAGGCAAGAGAGAATAAAGTATATTATGAGTTATTTCCATATGGGGACTCTCGAATGACATTAAGTCAGGATAAAGAGTATGTTATACAAGAGATCAGAGACCCGAAACCAGAAAGCGTAGGTATTAATGAGTGGCTTTCTCGAAAAGAAGCAATCAGTAGAAAGATTGCTTGGAAGAACACGGTTGAAGGAAAAGAGTTTTCCAAGTTCTATTTTTTTGCTCGAACAAAAGAACATATTAATCAATGGAAACAGGTGTTAGAAGATTTAAGAAAAGAAATCGATTTTACAGCATCTACTTCGTCCGCCCATAATGTGGAAGTAATGGTTGCCAACGTAAATAAAGCAACTGGGATTAAAGAGATGTTAGAAAGATTTAATCTTTCCGTAGAGGAGACTATGGGAATTGGAGATAGTGATAACGATATACAAATGCTTCAATTTGTTTCCATGCCGGTTGCTATGCAAAATGCTCCAGACCATATTAAAGAATTAGCAGCAGAAGTAACAGAGTTAAGCTGTGATGAAGATGGCGTTTGTCATTTCTTAACATCTCGATTCAAATAACTGATATGGTTCACTAAACGTATTCTTTGTTATTGTAAGTGAAAATCAAAACTTCCTTAAGGGACATCAGTCTAGTATTAGTGAGGATAATAGTAAAGGAAACAAACGGAATAAAAAGCAAAGTGATAAAACAGAAGAAGAAGGAAAGCCAGCTTTTAAAAAGCTGGCTTTCTTTCTTCTTAAAATACTTCGATTACAATTTTAATAAAAGTCAGCTATTTATTTGAATCCATCCAAGAGGAGTCAGACCACTTGGAAAACTTTTTAATTAGCTCAAGAATGAAGTAGTTAATCCATGTACTAACAGGAATGAAAAGTGGCAGCAAGGATAGAGGCGAATGACCAAAACCAAATAATCTCACTTCTTCATTAGAAATATATATAAACCATGTTAAACCTGCTAACACAACGCTATTCCCACAGAATGCAATGAATAGTGCCACCCATTTCTTCTGTGTTTTTGTGAGTGTATAAATAGAGAGGACGGCAGAAAACAATAAAGATATAAATAGTAAGATAATGACCACTGATCCTTCCTCCATTGCTATTTTAGCTATAGTTTAGCATAAATTACCTATTTTCCCCTTATAAATTAGTTGGAAAATTTACATTCCTTTACCAAAAATATAAAAAGATTAAATAGAGATGAAATAATCAACCATTATACTAACTATATTACTATTTAAATCTTCCGAATTTGTAATCTATTACATAAGGAGTTTTTCAAAATGAATATCACAGTGGCAGGTACAGGATATGTTGGTTTAGTGACAGGAGTTTGTTTAGCAGAGGTTGGTCACAAGGTAACTTGTGTAGATCAAGAGCAAGAGAAAATTGTTCTTCTGAATCTAGGAATTTCGCCTATTTATGAACCCGAGCTAGATACACTTATAGAAAAAAATTCACAGGCCGGAAAATTAACTTTTACAACTGACTATAACAAAGCCTATGCGCAATCAGATGTTATTTTCATAGGGGTTGGGACGCCCGAAAATGAAGATGGGTCTGCTAACTTAAACTATGTTTTTCAAGTAGCAAAGCAAATTGCCGAAAGTGTAAGGCGTGATTGTTTAATTGTCATTAAATCTACCGTTCCCATCGGGACGAATGACCGTGTTGAAACATACATAAAAAATCACTTAAAACATAAAGTTTCGATAGAGGTTGCCTCTAATCCAGAATTTCTTGCCCAAGGAAGTGCCATTAAAGATACACTGCATGCTTCACGAATTGTCATTGGGGTAGAAAGCGAAAAGGCTAAGAAGATTTTAACTTCTATTTATGAACCTTTTCAGCAGCCAATTTTAACGATGAATCGTCGCAGTGCAGAAATGGTAAAATATGCATCGAATGATTTTCTAGCTTTAAAGATCTCTTTTATCAATGACATTGCTAACTTATGTGAATCAGTTGGTGCGAATATTGAGGATGTAACAAGCGGAATGAGTTACGATGAGCGAATTGGGAAAAAATTTTTAAATCCAGGCATTGGGTATGGTGGTTCTTGTTTTCCAAAAGATACGAAAGCCCTGCATTGGCTTGCAGAAGAAGAAGGCTATGTTTTACGAACAGTAAAGGCTGCGATTGAGGTCAATGAGAAGCAAAAATTTAAGCTGATTTCGAAGGCGCGGAATGAATTTTCCTCTTTCAATGGACTGAAAGTAGCAGTATTAGGACTTACCTTTAAGCCTGACACAGATGATTTGCGCGAAGCTCCTTCTATTCCCAATGTCCGCTTATTATTAAACGAAGGAGCAAAAGTACATGTTTATGATCCAGTAGGAGGAGAAAACTTTAAAAAGCTCTTTCCTACAGAGGTAGTCTATGAACAAACACCAGAGAAAGCACTAGAAGGAGCAGATATTTGCTTTATTTACACAGAATGGGCTGAAATTAAAGCAATCGATTTAACAATTTTTAAAGAAAAAATGAACGTACCATTTTTATTTGATGGTAGAAATTGCTTTTCACTAGAGGAAGCAAGTAAGGCAGGCATTAATTATTTCTCCATTGGCCGACCAGAGGTTAGAATGATAGAGCTTGAACCAATTAGAAGAGCAGCAGGAAGATAACGGTGTGAGGAATAAGAGAAATAGAACAACAAACAAACCCCTTCTTTTCTAAATAGGGTTTTGTTTGTTGTATAAAGAATAAGCACGCATGTAAATGATTTAGGACAGGGAGTGTGACGAATTCAAACAGCTTGATAACCCCATCTCCGCCCCAAACTATTTTTTGGCATTGACTAAAGCGCCTATTGTTAGATAATAAAGATAATCAAAATTTTGAAAATTATCTTAATATGGAGGGGCTTTATGTTCTGGACAGAAAAGAAGTTGGATGCACGAATCAAGGAACTGGAAAAATATCGCTATCGAGAATCAATTTCCTTAGACTCCTTTTCGATGCAATTAGATGAAGAAGGAGAGATTGGGGCAAGACCACCAGAAAATGGGGAATGGGCTACCATCCATGTCGGAGATCATTGGGCAGGAAGGGATCATTATGCCTGGTTAAAGACAGAAGTAGCAATCCCTGTGAGCTGGAAAGGGAAACAAGTATTGGGGTATTTTGATTTTGGCATAACAGATGGTGGAACGAATTCAGGTTTTGAGTCGCTTTTGTATGTAAATAAGAAAATCTATCAAGGAGTAGATGCGAATCATCGGGAAGTTTTTCTCAAAGAGGAACATTGCGGCACAAATGTCAGCTTGATTTTTCGTTTGTGGTCTGGCTTAGAAGGTGGCGGTAAACCGTTTATTCAGGAGCATAAGATAAAGAAGGCAGAGATTGCCTGGCTAGACGAAGCGACAGATGATTTATACTATACAGCCAAAGCAATGATCCAAACCATACATATTTTAGATGAAAACAGACCAGAGTATCAGACGATCCTAACAGCATTAAATCGAGCATTTTATGAAATAGACTGGACAGAACCAGAATCGGATTTATTTTATGAATCTATTAACAAGGCAAATAACTATTTAAATGCAACATTAGAAAAGATGGACAAGCATGCAGCTGTAACGATTCATGCAATTGGCCACACCCATATTGATGTTGCTTGGTTATGGCGCTTGAAGCATACTCGAGAAAAAGCGGCACGTTCCTTTTCCACCGTATTGCGTTTAATGGAGAAATATCCAGAATACTTATTTATGCAGTCCCAGCCTCAGCTATACGCCTATTTAAAAGAGGATTATCCGGAAATTTATGCCCAGCTGAAAGATAGAGTAGCGGAAGGAAGATGGGAACCAGAAGGCGGGATGTGGCTGGAGCCTGATTGTAATTTGCCTTCTGGGGAATCCTTTGTTCGTCAATTACTGCATGGAACGAGATTTTTGAAAGAGGAATTTGGGGTAACGAGTAAGTATCTATGGCTGCCAGATGTCTTTGGCTATAGCTGGGCATTGCCGCAAATTCTTAAACAAGCAGGAATAGAAACTTTTATGACGACGAAGATTAGCTGGAATCAGTACAATCGAATGCCGCATGATACCTTTCAATGGCGAGGCATTGATGGAACAGAAATTTTGACCCACTTTGTGACCACACCATATCCGAACAGCAGAGGCTGGGCTTATGATTATAATGGAGAAATGCAGGCAGATGTGGTGCAGGGAGCTTGGGATAATTATAAGGATAAAAATATAACGCAGGATTTACTAATGTCTTATGGCTATGGAGATGGTGGAGGGGGAGTAAATCGGGATATGCTGGAAATGAGAAGACGGTTTGACCGAATTCCTGGTCTGCCTGCTGTTAAATCAACTAAAGCAGGCGATTATTTTGATGCCCTTCATGAAAAAGTGAAGACCACAGATGAATATGTTCATACATGGGATGGAGAGCTCTATTTAGAATTTCATCGAGGAACCTATACCAGCCAAGCATATAATAAAAGAAGCAATCGCAAACAAGAATTATTATACCGGGAGACAGAACTGCTTAGTGTCCTAGTTGGTGTATTAGCTTCTGATTGGACCATTTATCCGCAGGAAGAGCTGCATAAAGGCTGGACGATTTTATTACGCAATCAGTTCCATGATATCATTCCAGGTTCTTCGATTCGTGAAGTATATGAAGATAGTCTATTAGAATATGAAGAAGCAGAAGGACTGGCTAATAAAGCACAAAAGCAAGTATTAACGAGAATAATCGAATCAGATGTCTCTGATCAGTTTACCGTGATAAATGACTCTTCATGGATACGTTCCGGATTGGTGGAGGTACCAGTTAAACTTGGACTAGAAGAGGGAGAATGGTCATCAGAAAATGGGAAAGTGCTGCAAGTTGAAAAAGTAAATGGAAAGTGGCTTATATTAGTGGAAAACGTTCCATCACATGGATTAGCTAATCTTTTATTTAAATCGTCTGAAAATCAAGGTGCGAATAAGCAGACTGCTTTTGTGATAAATAATAATGGGATAGAGACACCTTTTTATCAAATTCTTTGGAATGAAAAGGGACAATTAACTCGTATATTTGATAAAAAGGCACAAAGAAATGTGTTAAAAGAAAATCAGGCAGGAAATGTCCTGCAAGTATTTGAAGATAAGCCATTAAGATGGGAAGCTTGGGACATTGATATTTTTTATCAAGAAAAGCATCAAGAGATTTCTACATTAGAGAAGATAGAAATAATTGAAAACAACTCCTTAAGAGCAGTAATAAAATTTGTGTGGACATATCACCATTCGAAGGTAGAACAAGAGGTAATTCTCTATGCTGAAAATCCTAGAATAGACTTTAAGACATCTGTTGATTGGCATGAACAGCATCAGCTATTAAAAGTGGCATTTCCTGTTGAAATTCGTTCAACGCAAGCAACCTATGATATTCAGTTTGGAAATGTACAACGACCAACTCATTGGAATACAAGCTGGGATTATGCGAAGTTTGAAACGGTTGGACACCAATGGGCAGATTTATCGGAGCAAGGTTATGGAATAAGTCTTTTAAATGATTGTAAATATGGCTATGACATCAAAGATTCCGTGATGCGTCTGTCCCTTATTAAGGCTGGTACTTACCCAGATTATTTACAAGATCAAGGAGCACATACATTTATTTATTCTCTTCTGCCACATCAAGGTGATTGGAGAGAAGGGAGAACAGTCCAAGAGGCATGGGATTTAAATCAGCCATTAAAAAGTTTGGTAGGAAAGCTACAATCACAAGATTTTTCTTTATTCCAAATAGCGTCTGATCATTGCTTTATCGATGCAGTGAAAAAGGCAGAGGATGAGGATAAAGTCATTGTTCGGTTACATGAATTTATGGGGAAAAGAGGAACAGTAGAATTAACCTCAGATGCTCCTATAAAAGGATGGCAGGAATGTAATCTTCTGGAAGGGAAAAATGGAGAGAAACAAGAAAATGAAATAATAACATTTGCCATAAAGCCTTATGAAGTTAAGACGTTTTTAGTGGAAATCTAAATGATTTAAGCAGGCCCCAATTGTTCGTCTCGACACTTAAGGATCTGCTTTTTACTTTTCTATTAATCTATCATGTGAGGATACCTAAATGGTGTTAATGTAGAGCCTTCTTCCTTATTTTTAAGGCATTCTCTAATTTTATAAGATCTTTTTGGATCTCCTTTAAATCAGAATGGCATTGATTCAAAAGTTTCTGTATTTCCTTCCATTTATTATTTGATGACATCTCTTACTCTCCTTACATATGGGTTATTAATACAAAATATGTGGAAGAGAAAAGATATATTCTTATGATAGTAACTTTCTTTTTGCAATGAATTCAAACTATAAATCTTTAAAACCGAGAATCAAAACTAGGCTGCCAATTTTGACAGCCTAGTCTATTTATCTTTAATATTTAAATGACTTGTTTTATCGATTTTTTCTTTCGCAAAGGCCATGCTTCTACTCCTCTAAGCCCCTTAATATCATCTCGAAAGAATACTGGTTCTTTTCCTAGTTTTCGTTGTTTCATATAATGATCAAGTGCTTTAAAGGCAATTGGCCCAAGAATTGCTATGGCAACTAGATTAATAAGAGCCATGATTGCCATCGTGAAGTCAGCTAAATCCCAAACAATTTGCAAACTAGCTACAGCACCAAACATCACCATTCCTAGAGCTATTACGCGATAGAAGATTAAGAACCCCTTGCTTTTACTAATAAACGACAGGTTAGCTTCCCCGTAGTAGTAGCAGCCGATGATGGAAGTAAAGGCGAATAGAAATATGGCAATGCCGAGAAATACTCCACCCCAAGCACCAAAATGCTCTGCCATTGCTGCTTGTGATAATTCAATGCCTGTTAAACCTGACCCATACGCATCTGAGGTAAGAATAATAAACGCTGTTGCAGAACAAACGAGTAAAGTGTCAAAAAACACTCCGAGGGCTTGGATAAACCCTTGTTTTGCTGGGTGGGATACAGATGCTGTTGCAGCAGCGATTGGATCTCCACCAATTCCAGCTCCGTTAGAGAATAGACCTCTTTTCACGCCATTCATAATAGCAGCAGCAATTCCGCCACCCACTACCTGTTCAATACCGAATGCACTTTTAAAAATTAATACTAAAACATGAGGAATCTCTGTAATATTGGTGATTACTACAAAGACTGCAAGGAGAATATAGCCTAAGGCCATAAAGGGAACGATAAGAGATGAAATATCAGCAATACGTTTAATACCGCCAAATACAACTAAACTTGTGAGAATGACTAAAGCAATTCCGGCAATGACAGGACTAATGCCAAATGAGTTTTCTAATGCAACTGCAATGGTATTACTCTGTACGGCATTGAAGGTAGTACCATATGAAAGAATCATCATGACAGCAAAAAGTGCACTCATCCACTTTTTGTTCAGTTGTTTTTTCATATAGTAGGCAGGACCACCTTTGAACCGTCCGTTGTCTTTTGCCTTATAAATTTGCGCTAGCGTATTCTCTACAAAAGAGCTAGCGCTGCCAAGAATAGCTACCATCCACATCCAAAATACTGCTCCAGGTCCTCCAATTGCTAAGGCAATGGCTACTCCTGCAAGATTGCCTGTACCAATTCGAGTACCTGCCCCTACGAAAAATGCTTGTAGAGAAGAAATTTGTTTTTTCTCTGTGTGTTCAGGTGGCTTCTCTTTTACCTTTAGTAAGCGGAACATTTCCTTTACATGCCTGATTTGTGCAAATTTCGATCCTATGGTGAAATATATTCCGAGGCCGAGCAAGACGGCTATCAAAACATACCCCCACAGTACTGTATTTCCACTTGCGATTAACTTTTCAATAATATTCACGCAACCCCTCCCAAAAATTTTATGGTTTCGATTATCTCGAAAAATGTTGGTCCTGTCAAATAATATTGGCCTATATCACTGTCAAAAAACACAAAAGGGGATTTTTGTAATAAGCTGTATACCTTGTCATTACTAGTATCGAAGCAATTAACTAAATAATTAAATTTTTTTAAAAAATTTCGGATACTAAGGATAAAATGGGTGTTTTTGTGGACCAGTATAGCGTCTAATTTTATCTGTATGCGTTAGTAAATTATTTTGTTAATAAAACATTTATTAATGAGGCCTATATCCCATTTGAAAAGAACAAATCATCATCTTTGACAATTATTACTTACTAATGGTAAGTTAGTTCTTGAAAATAATTAACTAATTAGTCGGAGGAAGAATATGTCTCATTTAGAAGAAATAATGAAAAGCCGTAAATCGGTAAGAGTGTATGATTCAGCTCATAAAATAGAAAAAAAGGAACTAGAAGAAATTTTAGCATTAGCAACAAGTGCACCGTCTTCTAGTAATTTGCAGTCTTGGAGATTTATTGTAATCCAAGATCAGGAACTAAAAAAAGAGTTAAGAGAAATTGGCAATAACCAAGCGCAAATAGAAGATTCTTCAGCGATTATTGCTGTTTTAGGAGATACAGATGCTTATAGAAATGTGGAAGAAATCTATGAGAAAAATGTTTCCCTTGGCTATATGGATCAATCCATTGCAGATAGAACGATTAATAACACGCTAAGTTTATATCCCAATCAACCAAAACAAATATTAGCACAAATTGCTAGCTATGATGCAGGCTTAATTTCCATGCAGATTTTACTGCTAGCAAAAGAACGAGGGTATGATACCGTTATAATGGGCGGTTTTGATAAAGATGCATTTGCGAAACGTTTTGAGTTACCAGAAAACCAATTTCCGATTACCCTTATTGCAATAGGAAAAGCTGCTGCACCAGCTTTTAATACTAGCAGAATGCCGATAGAAAAAATTGCGAAATTTTACTGATTGAGAGAGAAAAAAGTGCCTTGATTCTAAAAAGAAAGAAGGCACTTTTGGGTTATTTTATTTCGATTGCAGAGGTTTCACCTGCTATACGGCCAAATACGATGATGTCAGCAACAGCATTTCCACCAATTCTATTTCCGCCATGAACACCACCAGTAACTTCACCTGCAGCATACAGTCCTTTAATGATATTTCCTTGTTTATCTAAAACATGAGTTTTTGTATCAATTTTTAATCCACCCATAGTATGATGTATACCTGGAGTTACGGGAATTATATAGTATGGACCTTCTTCTAATGTTTGAGTGAGATGGACCCTGTCAAATTCTTCGTCTTTTTTATTTTTAACGTATTTTGTGTAATTTTTTAAAGTAGAAGCAATGGTACTGCTATCTATTCCTGCTGCCTTTCCTAAAGCTTCTATTGTTTCTCCTTTTATAGCATAGCCATCTTTAATATATCCTGCTAATGAGGCATTTTCATCAGCCATTTCTTGGTTTACGACGAGATATGCAATTTTATCTGTCTGTGCCAAAATGTTTTTCGAAACAACATCACGTGTCAATAATTCATTGGTAAATCTTTTTCCTTCTTTATTTACTAAAATGGCTCCGTCTCCGCGTAATCCTTCTGTAAATAAATAGCCTGTTTCTGGATCGGTTGTTGGATGAATTTGTATCTGATCCATATCTACGAGATCAGCCCCAGCCTTTTCTGCCATAGCAATTCCTGATCCTGTTGCTCCTGCATGATTTGTTGTTGAGAAACCTTCCAGATCTTTATTGTATTTAATAACCATTTCAGCATTTGCTCCAAAACCACCTGTTGCTAAAATAACAGATTTTGCATTAACCGTGAAGGAATTCTTATTTTTATCGGTAGCTTTTACTCCTACAATCGCTCCATCTTTTTTTATTAAACTATCAGCTGTAGTATTTAATAAAATGGGAGTATTTAATTTTTTCAATTTATTGGATAGAACCTCTACAATAACAGGACCAACTGGTGATCCATCTGCTGGCTGATGAATTCTTGGGTTCGTTTGCCCACCAGATAATGTTACCTTTGTTAAACCTGCTCCCATATCATTTAGCCATTTCAGTGCATCAGGAGCATTATCTACTAGAGTTTGTAGCAGTTTTGGATCATTTAAGTTTTTGCCGCCTTTCATCGTATCGTCAAACCATGTTTGTTTGTCGTCTTTAATTCCATCCGCTTCTTGGTATTTGGTGCCTGCCACATTCATTCCACCTGTTGCTTTATTTGTGTTTCCACCAATGATAGGCATTTGCTCTAAAATGACAACAGACTTACCAGCTTCGCTAGCCTTCACGGCTGCTGCAAGTCCTGCACCACCTGCACCTACTATAGCGACATCAACATCTAAGTCTTCCTGCTTTTGCTCTTCTACAATGACTTTATTTGCAGCATCTTTTAAGGCTTTCATATCGGCTCCCGACTTTTCTAACGCCTTTGTAACAGCTTCAATAATTCCGTTACTAGATTCACTTGCTCCTGATACAACATCCACTGCTAAACTTTGTGAGGAGATAATATCCTTGGTTAATTGAGTAGTTGCCCCATCACTAATACTGCCTGTTTCTCCGTCTGCACTGATTTCAATTTTCTCAATCTTATCTTTTGAAACTGTTACTGTAGCTTTAATTTCTCCTCCATGACCAGTGGAAATGCCTTCGTATGTTCCCGCTTTAAACTTTGCTTTTTCTTCTGTATTCGTATTGTTGCTACAACCTGCTATTATCAGCATAAATATAGCTAGAAGAACAAATGCTATACTAGAAGATCTTTTCATAAAAATTTTCCCCTCTCTATATATGTATTGTTCATTATTTCACAATGTCTATCATAAGGAACATGCTCAACTACTAGCTATCAAAATAATAATGTTCAAAATAAGTTCATAAGTATGTGGAGAATTTGTGAATCTTTAAAGGATAAGGAAATCGTACTTTTTGTAATTTATTTCTATTCGCGCTAAACTAAAAGAGAATTCGAAAAAGGAGTGTGGAAAGATGAATGTTGTTACATTAAATAATGGCTTAAAAATGCCTCAACTGGGGTTTGGCGTATGGCAGGTTCCAGATGAAGAAGCGGCTGTTGCTGTCAGCACTGCTTTTAAAGTAGGCTATACTTCCATTGATACAGCGATGGTATATCAAAACGAAGCAGGTGTAGGAAAAGCAATTAAAGAATCTTCTATTCCACGCGAAGAGTTGTTTATTACAACAAAAGTGTGGAACAGTGATCAGGGCTATGAGAATACACTAAGAGCATTCGATGAAAGTTTAGAAAGATTAGGGCTTGATTACGTCGATCTTTATTTGATTCATTGGCCAACCCCACAATTTGATGAGTATGTGGATACATATAGAGCACTAGAAAAATTATATAAAGATGGCAGAGTCAAGGCAATTGGTGTTTGTAACTTTGAAATTGAACATTTAGAGCGCATTTTAAATGAATGTGAGGTTAAACCTGTTTTGAATCAGGTAGAATGTCATCCATATTTAGCGCAAAATGAATTAAAGGAATTTTGCGCAAAGCATGATATTTTTGTAGAAGCTTGGAGCCCGCTTGATCAAGGGGGAGAAGTTCTTCAGGATGAAGTCATCACACAAATTGCAGAAACAAAAGAAAAGTCACCAGCACAAGTAGTATTGCGTTGGCATTTGCAAAATAATACGATTGTTATTCCGAAATCAGTGACACCATCTCGCATTGAAGAAAATTTCCATGTGTTTGATTTTGAATTAACAGAGGAAGAAATGAAACAAATTAATGAGCTAAACCGCAATAGAAGAAAAGGTCCACACCCAAATGATATGAATAAACGATAAGGAAGAAAGGGAATAGTGCTGCTATATTTAATAGCAACACTATTCCCTTTTCCAGTTATATCTATTGGTATTAGAACGGGTTTGTTCCTAGTACTGTAGCTGTTTTTACATAGATTCTTGGATGCAGTTTTAATTGAGAAACAATCAGTTCTGCGATATCTTCTGGCTGCATGTATTTCTCTGCATCACCTTTGATTAAATCTGTTTTAACAGCAAGATCTGTTGCAACTGTACTTGGTGTTAAGGAAGTAACACGAATATTATTTCTGCGTACTTCTTGTGCTAATGATTCTGTCATTCCGATTAGACCGAATTTAGAAGCACTGTATGCACTAGAAGTAGCAGCGCCATTTAAGCCATTTGTAGAAGAAATATTGATAATATCTCCGCCATTTTTTTCGATTAATTGTGGTAAAACTGCCTTTGTTACATAATATGGTCCCATTAAATTTACGTCGATGATTTGTTTCCATTCTTCTGGGTCCATATCTAAAAGAGATTGGAATTTACCAATTCCAGCATTATTGATTAAAATATCTGCTTTCCCTAGTTCGTTTGTTAAAGTAGAAATTGCTTGTTCTACTTCTTCTAAAGAGGATACATCAACTGTTGCATAAGCAGCTTTTACGCCAAGTGCTTCCACTTCTTTGGCTACTTCTTGTAATGCGCCTTCTGTACGAGCAAGTAAACCAATATTTACACCTTCATTTGCGAGTGCAACTGCAACTGCTTTTCCTATCCCTCTTCCAGCTCCCGTAATGAAAGCTACTTTTCCTTTTAAAGATTGTGCCATTAAAAGCAACTCCTTCCAATCATTGTTCAGTAAATAATACTTTGTCTATTTTAAGATTTTCTGCAGGTATTAGCAAGAAAGCCGCTTAGAGAAAAGATTTATTATCTATCATTCATATAATGTTTCTTCTCTTCAATTGGAATGGTTCTTGCCATCGAACAAATTTTGCCTAATATCCTGTTTATTATCTTTTTTCTGGCGAAAAATATACCTGCTAAAACGAGTACCATGCCCTATGTATTTACATTTTGGAAAGGAAGGTCAAGTAAACTTTGATTTTCCACTATCTCTAATTGTCGGGAATTTTCCCGATATTTGGGACGTTTATCTACAAATGACAGCGTTTACCTAAATGCTCGCGAGTTATTGAAACGGCTTTCATCTGGTGATTAAATAGAGATTGAAGTTAGCAAATACAAAAAAATAATTAAAGAGGGGTGATTTATATGATGCAAAAGCTTCAGAGATTTGGTGGAGCAATGTTTACGCCAGTACTTTTATTTGCATTTTCGGGTATTGTTCTTGCTATTACTATTATGTTAAATAATCCCCAAATTGTCGGAAGTATAGCAGATGAAGGTACAACTTGGAATAGTATTTTAACTATTTTGGAAGATGGTGCATGGACAGTATTTAATCAGATGGAATTGCTTTTTGTTATCGGTATTGCACTTGGATTGGCTAAAACTGCTAATGCAAGAGCCGTGATGGAAGCAGTTGTTGTATATCTTACTTTTAATTATTTTCTATCAGGTATATTAGAATTCTTTGGACCAACATTCGGTGTTGATTTTAGTCAGGAAGCTGGCAGTACTAGTGGAATGAAACTAATTGCTGGCATAAAAACATTGGATACTGGAATTATCGGAGCAATACTAATTTCTAGTATAACGGTCTGGCTTCATAATAAGTATTTTGAAAAGAAATTACCGGAATGGCTTGGGATATTCCAGGGATCTACGTACGTCGTCATTCTAGGTTACTTTATAATGATTCCTATCGCAGTTGTTGTTGCATGGATATGGCCGATTATTCAATCTGGAATCGGTTCCCTTCAAGGATTTTTAGCTAGTTCAGGAACATTCGGTGTTTGGTTTTACCATCTTTTTGAAAGAGCATTAATCCCAACAGGATTGCATCACTTTATTTATACGCCATTTATGTTTGGCCCAGCAGTTGTAGAAGATGGAATCGTTAAATATTGGATGGGTAATCTTGGGGACTTTGCACAAAGTGCGGAATCACTAAAAACTTTGTTCCCAGCTGGTGGCTTTGGATTATATGGAAACTCCAAGATGTTTGCAGCACCAGGGATTGCATTAGCAATTTATTTCACAGCAAAAAAAGAAAAAAGGAAGAAAGTAGCTGCCCTTCTAATTCCAGCTACCTTAACAGCGGTATTGGCAGGGATTACGGAGCCACTAGAATTTACTTTCTTATTTGTTGCACCTGTATTATTTGCTGTTCACGCTGTACTCGCAGCTACATTGTCAGCAACGCTATATACATTCGGAGTAGTGGGAGATATGGGTGGCGGTCTGATTGAAATAATGTCTAAAAACTGGATTCCATTATTCGGTAATCATTGGGATGTTTATGTAGCCCAAATCGTAATTGGGTTAATTTTTTCCGGTATTTACTTTTTGGTTTTCCGTTTTCTTATCTTGAAGTTTAACTTTGCTACACCTGGAAGAGAGACGGATGATAAAGAGGTTAAACTATATAGAAAGAAAGATTATCAAGAAAAACAAAAAGGCAGAGATAAAAAAGATGAGGTTGCAGTAACAGTTGTGGAAAACAGTTATAGAGAAAAAGCTGCGATATTTCTTCATGCTTTAGGTGGTACAGAGAATATTGAAACAATAAATAATTGTGCAACAAGACTAAGAATTAGTGTAAAGGATCCCAATCTAGTGATGCCTGATATTGCCTTTAGAGAGGGTGGTGCTCATGGAGTTGTTAGAAATAATAAAGGCATACAAATTATTGTAGGCTTATCAGTTCCTCAAGTGAGAGAAGAGTTTGAAAAGTTAAAAAATGAAGAATAGGAGAGATTATTTATGAAAAAATTTTCAATCACAGTAGCAGGTGGAGGAAGTACTTTTACGCCGGGAATTATATTAATGCTTTTAGAAAACCTAGATAAATTTCCGATTAGACAAATTAATTTTTATGATAATGATAAAGAACGCCAACAGCAAATAGCTGATGCGTGTGAAATAATTATTAAAGAAAAAGATCCTGAAATTACTTTTTTAGCTACAACGGAACCAGAGGAAGCCTTTGTGGATATTGATTTTGTGATGGCACATATTCGTGTAGGAAAGTACGCAATGAGAGAAAAGGATGAAAAGATACCTTTAAAATATGGGGTAGTTGGTCAAGAAACATGTGGTCCTGGTGGAATTGCCTACGGAATGAGATCCATCGGAGGCGTATTAGAAATATTAGATTATATGGAAAAATATTCGCCTAATGCATGGATGTTGAATTATTCAAATCCAGCTGCGATTGTTGCAGAAGCAACTAGAAAATTACGACCAAATTCAAAGATCCTTAATATTTGTGATATGCCGATTGGAATTGAAAATCTGATGGCAAAGATACTAGGTCTCCCTTCACGGAAAGATATGACTATCCGCTATTATGGTCTAAATCATTTTGGCTGGTGGACAGATATTCGTGATAAAGAAGGAAATGATTTAATGCCCAAATTGAAAGAGCATGTAAAGGATTATGGCTATGATTTAGCAAAAAATGAAGGACAACATGCAGATGAAAGCTGGCAATCTACTTTTAGAAAGGCGAAAGATGTGTATGCAGTTGATCCTGACACCTTACCTAATACGTACTTAAAATATTACTTCTATCCTCAAGATGAAGTAGAGCATACAGATCCTAACTATACAAGAGCAAATCAGGTTATGGATGGAAGAGAGAAATTTATATTTTCTCAATGTAATAGAATAGCAGAGTTAGGTTCTACAGAAGGTTCAGAGTTAGAAATAGACGAACATGCTTCTTATATCGTAGACTTAGCTCGTGCGATAGCATATGATACACAGGAAAGAATGCTTTTAATTGTTGAAAATAACGGAGCGATTCAAAACTTTGATCCAACTGCAATGGTAGAAGTTCCATGTATTGTCGGAGTTAATGGGCCTGAACCGTTAGTACAAGGAACTATTCCTCGATTCCAAAAGGGATTAATGGAGCAGCAAGTAGCTGTAGAAAAATTGGTAGTAGAAGCTTGGGAAGAACATTCTTATCAAAAGCTTTGGCAAGCCATTACCTTATCAAGAACGGTTCCAAATGCTAGAGTAGCAAAACAAATTTTAGATGATTTAATGGAAGCAAATAAAGAATATTGGCCAGAACTTAATTAGTAGAGAGAAACAGGGTGCTTGAAAAAGGGCACTCTGCTTTTCTATTTATTAATGTTTTTCTGAATATACTATTATCCCTTATAATAAAGGCAAGGGAGGAAGTTGTATATGCTTAAAGACTTAATGAATAAATATTATGATCAACTCTCAGAAAATGATTTGTATGTGATAAATTATGTTCTTAATCATATAGAAGAATGTAAAAAAATGAGTATTTTAGAATTGTCTGAGGCATGCACTATTTCCAAGTCTTCCATTCTAAGGATGACTCAAAAAATAGGTTTTAGTGGTTATAGTGAGTTTAAATATTTTTTGAAGAATGAGCCCAAATCCTTTGAGCCAAATTTAGATTTTTTTACTATGCAAATGAAAGAAATAGAAATGACAAGAAAACTATATAAAAATATTGATACAGAAGCAATATATAATCAGATTAGAAATGCAGATACGATATACGGCTTTGCAAGTGGATGGGGTCAAAGAAATGCTTTGGAAGAAATGGCTCGGCAATTTATTTCTAATAATAAGAAAATCTACATCATACCCGCAGAAACAGAATTTGATTTTCTTTTAGCCAAAATGAAGCCAACAGATCTAGTTATTGTTATATCTTTAAGTGGAGATGTTAAAAATATAGTAGGTCAACTAAGACAATTGGCTGTTAAATCAATTCCTACCCTATCTATTACTTCTTTCAACAATAACCATTTAGCAACTTTATCTACATATAATATTTATTATGAATCCTTTATGCTAGGGAAACATTATGAGATTGAACATCGATCCCTGTTGGGGTTATTTACTGTTATTGATTCGGTTTATAGAGGTTATTTAGACTATTCAGTGCGAAAAAATGAAAGCAATGATTAAAGAGGTGAACATAAATGGTAAAAACAATTGTCGATAAATTAAATTTAAAAAAATACAAAAAAATGGCGATTCTAAATCAACCAAATGAATCGAATTACTTTGGAGAATTGGAAGCATATGATACAGAGCATCAAGATAAATATGATGCTATATTCGCCTTTGTACTAGACATGGCTGCAATGCGAGAAACGATTGATAAGATTATACGAACAGATTCGCTGAACAAGAAGGGATACATCTTTTTAGCATATCCAAAGAAAGGAAATAAAGTCTATCCCACTTATATTCATCGGGATGAATTGTTTAAGGGGCTAGATACGGATTCAGATGGATATGTGGGAACGAGTACAATAAAATTTGCACGAATGGTTGGATTGGATGAAGTATTTACCGTGATAGGTTTAAAAGAAGAGGAAAAAAGGACAGCAAAGGATGCTTCCTCCAAAGCGAGTCAGCGTGTCAATGATTATATAGAAAAAATTCAAGCTGTCGAAGATGATTTAATAAATACACCCGAGCTATTAGCCTTTTACCAATCTCTTACACTAGGTTATCAAAAGGAGTGGGCAAGATATGTCTATAGTGCAAAACAAGAAGCAACGAGAGAAAAAAGAAAAGCAGAAATGAAGATGATCCTTCAATCTGGTTATAAAAGCAGAGATACCTATCGAAAAGAGCAGGGATAATAGGTTTCAGCAGTTTTTTTATTATCAGTTTGACTAAATAAAAAGGCGTGTTTCTTTTGGGAAAGCGCCTTTTAAAACCCTCTCTTCAAAAAGTGTGGCATGACTTTCAAAGGAAATTCATAGATTAATATATATCTTTTTTGAAGGAGAGGACTATATGCGTTTTGCTAGACTAGCTGATCGCTTTTGGGATGGCATAACTTTGACCAATGTCAATCATAAAGGAATTATATATCCTTATTTTGCTTTTATGATTACTGCATTTCTTTTTGAATTATTTCTTATAGTGTTAATAGGAGTATCTATTTATTACTTTTATCAATGGAAGTATTATCCTGATGTACTCTTTTATATTGGATGCTGCATCCTCTTCTTGCTGCTTATCTTGACAACCATATCGATAAAATCTATCTATCTAAAGATTAAATAGGAGGCAGTAGCAATTAAATAACTTCCTGCCTTTTACGTAAATAATAATATAAAATGATACAGCAAATGGAGCAAAGCAACGATAATAATGCGATAAATCCATAGCCTGCCTGTTGTCCAATGACACCATTGCTTGTATAAAACAAACGATTTATCCCATCAATTATGACTCCAATTAGCAGGTTCCCGAACACACTGGCAATTCCCATTAGAGTAACAGTAAAGGTTATGGCTGTACCCGTTCCTTTCGGATACCTTTTGGCAAGCAATGCCATTACAGTCGGGTAAATGGGGGCAATTCCTATTCCGGCGATAGCGAAAAGAATCGCACCTTTTTCGCCGATGATAATGGCAGCAAAACTGCAAATGCCGGAAAAGGCAGCAAAGATCATGATGGAGAGTGTATAGCCGATTTTATCTGTTAGTGGGCCAAGAACTAGCCGTGAAAGCATAAAGAAGAGAAAAAACATAGATAACATACCAGAAGCTGTTTCCACATTCCATGAATACGCTTTAATTAAAAAGTTTACTAACCAGCCTCCGACAGCCAATTCAGATACCACCCCAAAGGAAAGTATCATGACAATAAGCCATGCAACTGGATCGCGAAGTAAAAATCGATATGACACTGATTCGTCATCACTAGTTTCCTCTTCTGGAAATTTGCCGAAGATAGAAGGGATGATAGGGAGAATGGCTAAAAGCAGCACAATAAAATACATTCCTCGCCAGCTTAATTCTTCGCCTGCGATTGTCCATTTCATCATCCAAGAGGCAATAATAGGTGCAACCATTGAGCTTAGTCCATAGAAAAAATGAGCGAGATTCATCATTAATCCCGTATTCTTTGTGAAAATTCGTGCTGCCATTATCCCCAGTCCGATTTCAAGCATCCCATTTCCAATATATAAAAGGAAATAGGAGGAAGAAAGGGTGAAATATTTTTCGGAGAAATAAAGACAAATACCTGAAAGAGCCATTGCGGCGAAAGCAACAACTCCAGTCCATTTGATGCCAATTTTATTGGCTAAAGCGGCAGTAAAGGTACAAGCAATTAAATAGCCAAGTGAATTGATAGCAAGCAAAAATCCTATTTGTGACTCACTTAAAAGAAAATCTGCTTGAATGATAGGGATAGCAGGTCCTTTAACGTTCTCTGATAATCCGAAAATGAGGAACCCGCCAAAAATAATAGCAAGTAAAACAGAATAATTAATTTTAGAATGTTTCTTACTAAAAGCGTTCAAGCGATTCATAGGTATCATTCCTTTATCTTCAAAAATGTAACTAATGAGTTATGAAGACTATTATTTATGATAGCGTGATTGGCGAGATGGAAGATTGCTATCTTCGTTTGAATGATTATTGGTGTCCACATGATTACTTTTTTTGCGAAGGATTTTTTTAATCCCTTTAAACAATAGAGTAATAACTAGATAGATCCCAAAGAAAAGAAGAAACCCGTTAATCCCGGCCACAGCATCTGCGAACTCCATATTTCCCCGTCCTGTAATTCCTTGCTGAATTTCAATGGCAAATACTAATACAAGAATAAGTGTAAATGTATAAATAAAAGAAATACTCTTGATACTCCAAGCGGCTAACCGTTTAAAAATAAATTGAACAATAAAGAATGAAATAATTCCGATAAGGCCGATAATCCATAAATGCAAATCTTTGTCTGTGGCTTGCCAACCAAGAATAGCAGCAGCATCCATAATAATATCATGAAGAATATTAACAATTTCCGCGATAATTTTAAAAAAATCTACCATTGTGTCCCTCCCTTTTAATGTTTCCTTTCATTAGATTATACTGGAGGATGGAAAATAATAAAACAGCAATTAATTATTCTAATATTAGCAAATGCGCTTCTAGTTAAAAAATGATAAGATAGGAGAAAAGATGTGATGTTCATTAAGACGAACGTATATAGAAATTATACTTTGAAGGGGCAATGTCTATGCTGCTTTGGAATCGTAATAGGCAAATAAAAACATGGGGACAAATTACGTTAGTAACAATCTCTATATTATTTACTACTTATCAATTTGTTATAAAGCACGAACCATTTTTCAATATTGACTTTTTTCTGTTTACGATCTTAGCGTGGATTGTTGGCTGGAGGTATGATCTGTCCAAATACTATGAGAAGAAGGCTAAGGATAGTGAAGAAAGCTATCGACTTCTAATGGATTCATTACCTGAATCCATATTTATTCACTCCTTAAGAGAAAACAAGTTAGTCTATGTCAATCATGCTGCTGTTAGAATGATGGGAGCATCTAGCGGCCAAGAGTTAATTAATCGATCATTTGGAGAGTTTGTCGCAGCAGACTATATGGAACGGTGGAAAATGCGGCTGAATATTGCCTTAGAGAAAAAGAAACCGCTCTCTCCTATTGAATATAAAATGAAACGTGTTGCTGGAAATGATTTTTTCTATGAGGCCTCCTGTTTAGCGATAAAGTTAAATGGTGAAGATGTGATATTATCGATTGGAAAAGATATAACAGCTAGTAAAGAGCAAACGATGCATTTGCTCCAGAAGTCAGAAAAATTAGCGATTTTGGGAGAGATGTCTGCAGGAATTGCCCATGAAATTAGAAATCCATTAACCTCGATTAAAGGCTTTATTCAGCTAGCGAAGGCAGAAAATCCCCAAAATAAATATTTTGAAATCGTATTGACAGAGATAGAAAGAATTAATGGGATTGTCGGCGAGTTGCTTTTTCTCGCTAAACCTACGGCGGATGTTTTTTTAGTTAAAGATATTCGTAATATTATTAAAGACGTTGTTACATTAATACATACTCAATTAAGCTTACATAATATTCAGATCAAAGAAGTATACGAATGGGACATTCCAATGATTTTATGTGAGGAAAAACGCCTAAAACAAGTATTTATAAACTTACTACAAAATGCTATAGAAGCTATGCCAAAGGGTGGATATATTTCTATTAAGGGTACGTCTCTCCAGGATGGCAATATATCGATAGAAATTATGGATCAGGGAGTAGGCATTCCGGACGAGAGATTAGGAACACTTGGTGAACCATTTTTTACAACGAAGGAAAAAGGGACAGGTCTTGGTTTAATGACCTGTTTCAAAATCATTGAAAGTCATAATGGCAATTTGAGCTTCCAAAGCGAGTTAAACAAAGGAACAAAGGCAACCATAATCTTTCCAGCCGCTACACAAGATACATTACTTGGTACAGTTTCCAAAGCATAATAGAAGCAGATGTAAACCTCCACTAAAATAGCGGAGGTTTATTTGAATAAAGGAAATAAGTTTGGCGTAAAAGGTAATAAACTTTAGATGGTAAAGATTCCAGTCGAGTTTTTTCCAAACACTCCATGTTATAATGACTTCAAACTAGCAAAAGGATGGTGGATGTAGTGATTAATAACTTTGATGAAGTAGTAAATCGGCGAAATACCTATTCGATTAAATGGGATGGTGGAAAAATTATTAAGGAGATGGGACTTACAGAGCGGTATGATGAAGAGACAATCCCCTTATTTACAGCAGATATGGATTTGCCCGTACCACAAGCATTAGTAGATGCATTACATAAAACGGTAGATAATCGCATATACGGCTATTCTATTTTTCCAGATGAGTACTATGAAGCAATTCAGCTTTGGTTTAAAAAAAGACATAATTGGGAGATAGACAGAGAATCTATTGTCTACAGTCCGGGAACAGTTCATGCAATTAATATGGCTGTGCGTGCTTTTACAGAGGTTGGAGATGGTGTAATCATTCAACGTCCAGTTTATCCGCCATTTACTTCGGCAATTGAAGGAAATGGCAGAGTGGTTCGGAATAATGCATTACTTCAAGACGAAGCAGGGTATTATACCATCGATTTTGCTGATTTTGAAGAGAAGGCAAAGGAAGAATCAACGAAGCTGTTTATTCTTTGTAATCCCCATAATCCAACTGGTCGCATTTTTACAGTAGAAGAACTAACTCGTTTAAATGAGATTTGTGTAAAACATAATGTGTTAATTATTGCAGATGAAATTCATGGGGATTTAATTAGACGTACACAGAAATTCACTCCAATTGCGATGGTAGCAGATAATCAGGATCATTTGATTACATGTACGGCAATTAATAAAACATTTAACGTGGCAGGACTTCACTGCACGAATTTAATCATTCCAAATGTGAAGCTGCGCAATGCATTTAATAAAGAAATGGGGCACCAATTGGCATCTCCTTTTACAATATCTGCGCTTATTGCGGTTTATAAGGAAGGAGAAGAATGGCTTGAGGAATTAAAGGAATATATTGACGGAACCATGGAATGGGTAAAGGCTTACATTGATGAAAATATGCCAAAAGTGAAAGTAACAATCCCAGAAGGAACCTATATTATGTGGATGGATTTCAGCGGATATGGAATAACGCCAGAAGAAGTGCATGAGCGTATTTATCATAAAGCCAATGTTTTACTAGAAGATGGCAGTATGTTCGGAGAAGAAGGAATTAATCATCAACGAATTTGTATTCCTTCCCCAAGACCGATTATAAAAGAAGCCATAGAAAGAATTGCAAGAGAGTTCGCAGATTTAAAATAAAGAGCGTAGCTTTTTTTCGAGGGTCTGATTATACTGATACTTTTAACAGGAATGAACTGGAAACAAATATACTTGTTTAGAAAAAGTATCTTTAATGATCAGCTCCTTTTCTTTTTGTGTGCTTTGATTAAAAGAATAGTTAACTATCCTAGTGTATAAACAGGGCATCAGCCGGAATTTATAGAGAAAGATTATGTTTTTTTACCATAAAAAGATTTTTTATAAAAGATGACGTATTCTTTACCAATAGCCTAAGGATAATATATAATAGAGAGGAAGGAAGTCCCTTTTTGGTGGACTTGCTATTATTTTTTACTAAATTGAAAGGATGATTTTTATTGTTATTCAACAGGCAGTACAAACCGAATTAATTAAAAAGTATTGGGAAATGTATGAAAGTAAGAAAGAGAGGACGTATATCGTAAAGCCCTCGATGCCAATTATGTATTTTGGTAATAGTAAGAAATATTTTGAATCCCCTATCCGCATCATTACTGTAGGTCTAAATCCGTCTAGACGTGATTTCCCTGACCCTGACCCTTTCCAAAGGTTTCAATCGATGAAACGAGACCATCACTATCAATTCAATCAACAGTATATTACTGCACTTGACCAGTATTTTGAAAAAGACCCATATAAAGCATGGTATGAGCCTTCTTTTGAACCGTTATTGAATGGAATGAATGCAAGCTTTTATGGTAACAAAGAAAATACGGCATTGCATACAGATATTTGCTCACCGCTTGCTACTAATCCTACTTGGGATAGTTTAAGCAAAGAAGCAAAGAAAGATCTTCAAGCAGAAGGCGTGAAATTATGGCATGAGCTTATTGAATACTTACAGCCTGATGTAATCCTTATTTCAGTTGCAGGAGAACATCTATCAAAAATTCAGTTGGAAACAGAAAGTGATTGGGAGACTGTTTATACGGTTCCTAATTCCCGTTATTTAATTAATAGTAAGAAAGTAAAATTAGCGGCTAAAACAGCTGATGTTTACTATGGCAGATCGGCAGAAATTCCATTTGGGCAAGTTTCACCGGAGAATAAGGTGAAACTTGGTGAATATATTAAGGCGATTACGGAGAAAAAAGATCAGCCTATTGATTTTAAAGCCTTTCACCATGCTATTTTAGAATCCGAACAACGAGATAATGAACTTTTTGGCTGGAACCAAGAAGCAAACTAATAAAAAGGGAATCAGACTATCTGATTCCCTTTTTTATTTGAATGATAAGCGGTGATGCCTTTACAACGCCTCGCTAATGATCTTTTTATAATAAATAACGGAGAGAATTCCAAAGATGGAATACAGTACTGCATATAGCCCCATTACAATGAACATTGGTGCCCATAATTCCGATCCAAAGAAGAACCAGCCAGATTTGACAGCAAAATAACTATGAAGCAGGCCGATAAGTAATGGAATTCCAAAGTTAAATAGTTGTTTTGATTTAATCCCGTTTACTAAATCATTCTGTGTATAGCCTAGCTTACGGAGGATGGTATAGTTATACTTTTCTTCTTCTCCTTCGTCCATCTGTTTAAAGTAAAGGATACACCCTGATGTGATAAGGAAAGTTAGCCCAAGAAAACCGACAATAAACATCGCTAATCCCATAAATTCCTTTTGAGACTGGCTTGTCTCATAACGTGATAAAGTTTTCTGACTTTCAAAAGTTAGTTTTTGATAAATTTTATCAGCGTCTATAATATCTTGATCCTTATTAATATTAATCGCAATATAAAGAGTAGAAGGAGATTGAAGACTTTTATCCCTATTCTTTTCTACTAAATCAAAGACAGAAGAGTCGACAATTACGGTCATTAGTCCGCCGCTAGAAAAGTTAAAAGGAAGAATGTTCATTTCCTTCATTCCTAAATAACTTAATGGGATGGATTGGCCTTTTAACTCCATGGTAATCGAGCCTGTAGATTTTAATTGGATAAATTTTTCTAAGGTAGAACTATATCCATCAAAAAGTACTTCTTCTTTAGATAGATGAACATCATCTACATAGTCTTCACTAATAACCGGCAATTGCATCTCGCTGGTATCTTGTGCGAATCCCTCGGGAATATTAGCCAAGACTCCCTTAATATCAAAGATAGTCTGAATAACAGGAATTCTGTTTTCCTTATAAGCAATTTTTTGCTCTTTCAGTCGGCTTGTAAAAGCTTCTGCATCTTGGACATTGTCAAAGGTGAAATCGGCTGGAACATTTTGTTCTGCATTTTTTTCAGCAGAATAGTAAGATATATAGCTTAAACAAAGAAAGCCTAGTGCCAGCGCAGAAACGGTTGTTATAATTGTTAATAAAATAGCATTTGATTTCATCCGAAACATAATACTAGACAGGGAAAGTACTTGATTAATATTAATGTAGCCATTCTTACTTTTACGAATAAGGTTAAACAAAAAGCTGACAGATCCTTTATAAAATAGATATGTTCCGATTATAACTAGAGCGAGAATAGAAATCATAGCGAAAAACAATTCATTCATGGATTGAAAGTTGCCATTAAAAAGCTGGGACGAGATGTAGTAGCCGCTTATGATAAAAATAATTCCTGTAGCACCGATAATCATTTCCCATACAGACATTTTCTTTACTCGTGCTTCTGTTGAAGATGTAACCCGGAATAAGGAAAGAATCGTTTGGCCTTTAATGAAAATATAGTTCATTAACATAATGAGAACATATATGGCGCAAAAGACAATGACTGTTTGGACGAGAGCTTCTGGCGAAAAGTGAAGTTTCGCAATGCCTTGGACTCCGGTTACTTTGAATAGAATCATGATGGTTATTTTAGAAAAAGAAACGCCAATAAAAATACCGATAACAATAGATAGAAAATATAAAATGAAATTTTCCAGTGTTAATAAACGGAAAATTCTGCTTTTAGTCATTCCAATTAATTGGAAAAGTCCAATTTCTTTTCCGCGCCGCTTAATAAAAATCGTATTGGCATAGAGTAGAAAAATCGCAACAATTGCTATTAAAAGAATAGAGGCCGCTTTAATCGCAGCGCCACCTTTGACTGAATTTTCTACCACGTCCATCGATGGGTCATATTGTAAGGTTACAAAGGAAAAATAGAGGGACACGCTGAATACTAAGGCAAAAATATAAAGATAATAGTATTTTATATTTTTTTTGAGATTTCGAATAACAAGATTACTTACGGTCATTTTGCACACCACCCAAAATTCCCTGTGTTTTGATAATATCTTGGAAAAAGCGCTGTCTATCCTGGTCTCCTTTATAAAGCTGTGTATAAATTTGGCCATCTTTAATAAAAACAACTCGATTACAATAGCTTGCAGCGACTGGGTCATGGGTTACCATAAGGATGGTTGCACTTCTTGTTTGGTTTAAATGACTCAATTTATTTAATAAATCTGAGGCAGACTTAGAATCAAGAGCCCCGGTTGGTTCATCTGCGAATATAATACTTGGTTCATGGATGAAAGCTCTGGCTGCAGAAGTTCTTTGCTTTTGACCACCTGAAATTTCATTTGGATACTTATCTTTTATTTCGTAAATACCTAATTCTTTCGCTAAAGTATCAAAACGTTGATGAGCCTCTTTTTTGGGCGTTTTTGTAATCGATAATGGTAAAAGAATATTTTCTTTAACGGTTAAAGTATCGAGTAAATTATAATCTTGAAAGATAAATCCTAAGTGATTTTTTCGGAACTCTGCTAACTGCTTTTCTTTGAGACGGGTAATTTCCTTCTCTACGATTCGAATAGTTCCTCCGCTGGCTTGATCGATAGAAGAAAGAACGTTCAACAAGGTTGTTTTCCCTGAGCCAGAGGCACCCATAATACTGACAAATTCGCCTTTTTGGACGTTCAAATTTACGCCCTTCAGCACTTCTTGACGATTTGCTTTATTGCCATAACTTTTATGGACCTTTGAAGCAACTAAGATATCCATACTCCACACTCCTTTACATGATAGATTAAGTATACAAAAAGTATTTTATCCATTCCCTCGATTTGACGAACAATTAAAAGAAGCATGTGACATTTTTGTCACGATGCCTCGCAGTCACTATGTTTAGTTATGAATTTGATTAAATTCATTGTTCTTCGGAAAAGTAAGGGTGAAGGTGGTACCTCTATTTAATTTAGAATGGACAGCAATATTGATTTTGAGTACATCTGCGATTTTTTTAGATAAATATAATCCCATTCCAGTAGCATAATTATTTTGGTGCTTGGAGGTGGAAGTAAAGCCTTTTGCAAAGATTCTTGGCAAGTCTTGCGGGCTTATTCCTATTCCATTATCGGTTATTTCTAAACAGTTATATCCGTCATTCTCATAGCTTCTTATGATAATATCTGATTCATTACTATATTTAACGGCATTACTCAATAGCTGCCTAATAATAAACGAAAGCCATTTTCCATCGGTTAATATCATCTTTTTCTGTAGTTCAATATCAAAACCGATTCCTTTTTGCATGCACCATGACTGTAATGTTTTTATTTCTTCGAAAAGAATCATTTCGATATCAACATTCTCTATGTAGAGATCATTTTGAATAAATGAAAAACGTTTTTGGTACAGTTGTTGATCTAAGAGATGGTGAATTCTTAACCATTCGAATGTCAAGGATGTCTTCATTTCCTGATTTTCAATAGCATCTATTAGTAAACGTAATGCTGTTAATGGTGTTTTTACTTCATGAATCCAAGAAAGCAATTCATCCTTTTCTAGTTCAAGCTGCTGAAGATTTTGATATCTTTCTATCTTTAACATGCTAGTTTGGGTTGTAAAGCTATCCGCAATTATTTTTTCAAAAGGTGTTTTTGCTGACGCTAAGGTTGTAAGATCTAAATCATCTTCTCGAGCAGAAAGGCTTTTATAAAACGTAGTCTCTTTCTGATAGCGGATAAAGCAGAAAATCACAAACAAGAGGATGCTAATAAAGCAAATATATATCATTGAATAAAAGGAAATTGTCTCATCAATAATGGACATAAATAATTGAAACAGCTGTAAAAAAAGAATAAAGAGAATCCAGCTTCTTTTTTCTACTAGAAATTTTCTGATCATAACGTGTCCTCTTCAATAGCCATGTAGCCTTGTCCAACTTTAGTTTCTATATTGCTTCCGAGAGAAAGTTCATCAAGTTTTTTTCGCAAACGATTTACGTTTACGGTTAGTGTATTGTCACTAACGAAGCGTTTATCGTTCCATAGTTCATTGATAAGATCATCTCTCGATACGATTTTATTTTTTTTGTCTAATAATATTTTTAAAATGAACATTTCATTTTTCGTTAACTCGATTTCCCCATTGACGGAGGTAACTGTATTTTTCTCAAAATCAATGGTGGCACCACACCAAGTTTTCAGAGAGGACTGCTCGATGTTGTAATTATAAACTCTTCGTAAGGTAGCCTGAATCTTTGCAATTAAGACGTCAAAGTGAAATGGCTTTTGGACAAAGTCATCGGCTCCCAGCTGCATCGACATCACCATGTCAGTTGGATGATCTCGAGAAGATAGGAAAATAATTGGGACATTGGAGTGGCTTCTAATCAATCGGCACCAATGAAACCCATCATATTTAGGAAGTTGGATATCGATAATGACTAAATCAGGTTTCTTTTCCGTAAATTCTTGCATTACATTATTAAAATCATGAATCCCAATCGCTTCGTAGGACCATTGCTCTAAACGTTCCTTTATTGCCTGAAATAACGTTTGATCATCTTCGATTAAAAGTATTTTAAACATGGAAATCACCACATATGAATAGGTTTTTATTCGCTTCTATTTGTGAATAATAAGAAGAGAACTACGGTCATTATAACATCTTAATTCCTAACAAAGGAGGGATGTGGAAGCGAAAATTAAAAAATCGCTAATATATGGAAGAGGTATGCTATTATAGTAAAGTGATTTTGACAGATTGGAGTGCAGCATCAGTGATTAAACAAGTAGAATCTTTAGAAGATATTATTCCCATTGTACCAATTATTAAAGCAGCAATACCAGCAGATCTTTCGATAGCCATTTGTGATAAAGAAAAATTTATCGCTTATTTTCCTGGAGAGATAATTAATTTACATATCAAAACAAATCAGCCCTTACAGTCTGATGAACCGCTGAGAGAGGCAATTCAGCTTAAGAAAACCTTAAAGCAGGAAGTGCCGGCAGATTTTTATGGTTTTGAATTTATTGGCACTGCTTCCCCAATATTAAATAAAAAGGGAGAAGTAATTGGTGGAATAGCTGTTCAATTAAAAAGACAAACAGAGATACGGAATATTGTCGATCAAATAACAAAATCGTTAACACAATCGCAAAAGCATATTGATCATATTGCAGATGGGTCTCATTCTTTAGTAGATTTCTCAAAGATTCTTTTAGAACAATCAAGTGTTGCCGAAGAAAATATTAGGAAAACGAATGAAGTAGTATCTATCATAAAAAAAGTTGCAGATCAAACGAATCTATTAGGATTGAATGCTGCCATTGAAGCAGCGAGAGCAGGCGAGAAAGGAAGAGGCTTTGAAGTAGTAGCGAATGAAATTCGAAAATTCTCTAAAGAAACTGTCAGCTTTACACAGACAATTTCACAAACAATGGAACAAATAAAACAGACAACTCAGTCCATCAATGAATCGATTGGAAAAATTGCAGCTATCGGGGAAAAACAAGCAGATTCCATTGAACATACATCCGTCTTTATGGAAGAAATTTTAGAGATGGCAAAAAAGTTAAATGACTATTCTAATAAGCTATAGAATTAGTCTTTTTTAAGCGGCTTTTAGCAATTAATTATTCAATCACTAAGCTGGAAACTTTATCCATTAAAAAAATTTAGTTTTCATTTTCGAAAAAATCCGTTATAATCCATTATGTTGTCAAATAATCAATCGATAAATACACTCGTATAATAGCAGGAATATGGCCTGCAAGTTTCTACCAGATGACCGTTAATCATCTGACTACGGGTAAGCGTATAAAATGGAGATATACTGATCTATGCATAAATAGGGCAGTCTATTTTTGCTTTTAAAAGCACAGCCGCTTACTCTATGAGTAAGCGGCTGTGCTTTTTTGTATTATTTAAGGATTAGTTAGAGCATTTATTGCTATTAGCTATCCTCCAAAAAAGGAGAGAGTCTAGTTAATGGAGTTATTGAAGAAGAAAATTGAAAAAGAAGGTATTGTGTTAAGTGATCATGTTTTGAAAGTAGATTCATTCATTAATCACCAAATGGACCCTCAGCTGATGAAGGAAATTGGCTTGGAGTTTGCTAGATTGTTTAAAGATGCTGGGATTACTAGAATCTTAACAATAGAGTCATCGGGTATCGCACCAGCTATAATGGCAGGTCTAGCATTAGATGTTCCGGTTATTTTTGCAAGAAAAAGAAAATCCCTTACTTTAACAAGCGATTTATATACAGCAACAGTTTATTCATTTACAAAACAAGAGTCAAATGAAATTACAGTTTCTAAAAAGTATATGCATTCAGATGACCATGTTCTTGTAATTGATGACTTTTTAGCAAATGGACAGGCTGCTTTAGGCTTAGCGAATATTGTCGAGCAGGCTGGTGCAACTGTTAGTGGAATTGGCATATTAATCGAAAAGTCATTCCAGCAAGGAGCAGATGATTTAATCGCAAAAGGCTATCGAGTAGAATCTCTAGCAAGAATTGCCTCTTTAAAGGGTGGAAAAGTAACATTTGCTGAACAGCGAATACATGATGGCATTTATGCAGGAGGATATTAAAATGGAAAAAATGTCAGTAAAAACATGGTCTGTAGGTCTGCAGCATGTACTAGCAATGTACGCTGGTGCTGTGCTAGTACCTTTAATAGTTGGTGGAGCATTAAAATTAACACCTGAACAGTTAACCTATCTTATATCGATTGATTTATTAACATGTGGTGTTGCAACATTGCTCCAGGTTTGGAAAAATAAATTTTTTGGAATTGGTCTTCCTGTTATGCTTGGCTGTACATTTACTGCAGTTGGTCCAATGATTGCGATTGGAAGTAAGCATGGAATAACGGCCATTTATGGTGCAATTATTGTTTCTGGTATTATTGTTGTTCTTATCTCTTCCATCTTTAGCAAGCTTGTGAAATTTTTTCCTCCGGTCGTAACTGGTTCTGTCGTTACAATTATTGGTCTTACTTTAATTCCTGTAGCATTTAATGATATGGCAGGAGGAGAAGGAAGCGCAGATTTTGGAAACATAAAGAACCTGGTACTTGCTTTTGGTGTATTAGCTATCATCATTTTACTTAATAGATTTACAACTGGATTTATCAAAACCATTTCTATTTTACTAGGAATTATCATTGGAACTGTTATTGCAGCTTTTATGGGAATGGTTCATTTTTCAGAAGTGGGGGAGGCAAAATGGATTCATGGTATTACTCCGTTTTATTTTGGGACTCCAACCTTTGATCTCACTTCCATTATCACGATGACTCTTGTTGCTATTGTGAGTTTAATTGAATCAACAGGTGTTTATTTAGCATTAGGAGATATTACTAATAAAAAGGTTTCGGAAAAAGATTTAGCACAAGGATATCGAGCGGAAGGAATTGCTTCTGTAATTGGCGGGATTTTCAACTCCTTCCCATACACGGCTTATTCCCAAAATGTAGGTTTAGTTCAATTAACAGGTGTAAAAACAAAGAATGTCATTTATGCAGCAGGAACCATTTTAGTTATTTTAGGCTTTATTCCTAAGATTGCAGCTATTACAACATTGATTCCAACAGCTGTCCTTGGAGGAGCTTCACTTGCAATGTTTGGGATGGTTGTGTCCTATGGTATTAAAATGCTAGGACAGGTCGATTTTAATCAGCAAGGAAACTTGCTCATTCTTGCTTGCTCGATTGGAATGGGACTTGGTGTAACTGTTGTTCCAGAAATCTTTATGAAATTTCCAGAAAGCATCCGCATCCTCTTCCAAAGCGGTATTGTGGCAGGTGGGCTAACTGCGATTATCTTAAATATATTATTTAACATAATTCCCGGGTCTCGTGCCAAAACAGTACAAATGGAAGAAAAGACAGCAGCCTAAATAGCGGCGCTAAAACAAATAAATAAGACTTTCCAGAGAAAACGGGAAGTCTTATTTTGTTTAATCAAAAAGGCAAAAGTAATCCAATATAAGAATAAATCGAGAGAAATTACACTTTCTTTTTTATAAAAATTATTCCGATAAATTTAATTGCATTTAAGATTTTTATTATATTGATATATATATGTCGATGATTATAGAAATAGGTTAAGAGAATATTCTGAGTGGATTGAAGTCGATGGTAAAGGAGCTTTAGTGTAATAAGAATAATTTATTATTCCGCATGTAAAAGCAATTAAACTCTATTATACCTTGGGGAAGTAACGAGCAATATGGAAAAAACTAATCGGAAAGATTAATAGGGATTTATATCAAGTGAATGTTTTATAAGAATAATTTATTTTTATAACGAAGCATATATGCAAATAAAAAAATACAAAAACATAGTTGACAATTTATTTATCTAGTTTTATAGTTGTTATCAAATCTTACAAAATTACATAAAACATTTTTCTTATCCAGAGAGACGGAGGGACAGGCCCGAAGAAGTCTCGGCAGCGGATTTATATTAAACACCGTGCCAATTCCTGCAAATGCTAATTGTGCATTTGAAAGATGAGAAAAAGTAGTTTCTTTGTCTTATAAAGGCCCTGCTTTTTCTTTCTGGAAAGAAGAAGCAGGGCCTTTTTGCATTCACTAAAAGCCTGTTTCTTCTTGACAAGATACGTATGTTTTTAACCTAGTATAGGAGTTGAAGGGCAAATGATTGAATTTCAAAAGGTAGCCAAGACCTTTAAGCTTGGCAGTCGCGAAGTAAACGCAGTAAAGGATGTTTCTATCTCGATTGCACAAGGAGAAATTTTTGGGATTATTGGTTTTAGTGGTGCTGGAAAAAGTACTTTATTACGACTTGTGAATTTATTAGAAACACCAACAAACGGAAATATCCAAGTGCAAGGAGTAGATGTAGCCTCCCTATCACCAAAAGAGATTCGCAAGCTTCGCCGAAGAATCGGCATGATTTTTCAAAACTTTAATCTCTTTACATCTAGAACGGTAGCTGGCAATATAGCCTACCCATTAAAGCTAGCTGGTGTATCGAAAAAGGAAATAAAAGAAAGGGTGGCAGAGCTCTTGCAATTTGTCGGTTTATCCGATAAAGCAGACGACTATCCTGAACAGTTGTCAGGAGGACAGAAGCAGCGGGTTGGGATTGCACGTGCTCTTGCTACTTCTCCAGATATATTGATTTGTGATGAAGCAACTTCGGCCCTTGACCCAGATACAACAGGTGAAATACTACGTCTATTAAAAAAAGTAAATAAGGATTTAGGCATTACGATTTTATTAATTACACATGAGATGCATGTTATTCAAGAAATATGTGACCGAGTGGCTGTGATGGAAAATGGTGAAGTAATCGAGAATGGTTCTGTCTTTGAAGTATTCACAAATCCCCAACACTCGACTACTCAACGTTTTATTCAGTCTGTCCAGCAGGATCGTCCATCTGCTTCTTTATTGGCTGAATGGAGGAATAAGGGCGGCGATAAGTTATATAGAGTAATTTTTAAAGGAGAAATCGCTAGTGATCCAGTTCTTTCAAAGGTCACAAGAAAATTTAATGTCGATGTAAACATTGTTTATGGATCTGTGCGGGAATTGCAAGAGAAGTTTTATGGGAATCTTCTTGTTTCCTTTGAAGGCAGCAAGGAAAATATTAAAGCGGTTCTGCATGAATTAGAAGCATTAGTAACAGTTGAGGAGGTGCTTGTTTAATGAAGGTTGATTGGAGTACTTTTTGGCCGCGCATTGTGGAATCTACTGGAGAAACTATATTAATGGTTATTACCACTCTTATCTTAGGATCTATATTGGGCATTACGATTGGGTTACTTCTCTTTGTGACAAGGAAGGGAAATATTTTGGAAAATAAATTAGTTTTCCGTTTGCTCAATATCCTAATTAATATTATCCGCCCTATTCCCTTTATTATTTTCTTAGTGGCAATCAGCCCGTTAACAAGAGCAGTTGTGGGTACAACGATTGGGACTTGGGCAGCGATATTTCCTATGACTATTGCAGCCTCATTTGGAATTGCGAGAGTAGTAGAAAATAATTTAGTCAGTATTGATCCAGGAGTTATTGAAGCTGCTAAAGCGATGGGAGCAAGCCCTTTGCAAATCATTTTTACTGTATTAATTCCGGAAGCATTAGGACCACTGATTCTAGGATTAACCTTTGTAACGATCAGCTTAATCGATTTTTCTGCGATGGCTGGTACCGTTGGCGGAGGCGGACTGGGACATGTGGCGATGACATATGGCTACCAGCGTTTTGATGGCAGTGTTATGCTTGTTACCGTCATTATACTGATTATACTTGTACAAATTGCTCAATGGATTGGAAATACATTATCACGAAAAATAATGAGACGTTAAGACAGAACTTTAACGATGGGATATTTATCGCTTTATAAAGTTAAAATTATACAAAAATTACTAATTAAGGAGATGGAGAGATGAAAAAATATTTTGCAATTTTACTATTATTAACAACTATTTGGGCACTAGCTGCCTGCACGTCAGATAGTGCATCAAGTAAAGATAAAACAGTGAAGGTGAAAATAGGGGTGACGGGATCCGATGGAGAAGTCTGGCCGACTTTGAAGAAGAAGGCGAAAGCAGAAGGAATTGAAATCGAGTTAGTCGAGTTTTCAGACTATACTTTACCAAACCAAGCTTTAGAGAATGGCGATATTGATATTAATTCCTTCCAGCATATTGCTTTTCTAAGTCAGTTTAATGAAGAAAACAAAACAGATTTAACGCCCATAGGAACAACAGTGATTGCTCCTATGGGAATCTATTCAGAAAAAGTGAAAGATGTAAGTGAGATAAAAGAGGGGGACAAAATTGCTATTCCAGACGATCCATCTAATCAAGCGCGTGCTTTAAAATTACTTGAATCTGCTGGATTAATTACATTAGCTGATGATTTTGGATTATTTGGTGATCCATCTAAGATTGTAGAAAATCCAAAGAAGCTTGATATCTTGCCAGTTGTAGCTCAACAAACACCAAGAGTCTTACCAGATGTTGCAGCATCTGTTATCAATAATGGTGTCGCTGGTCAAGCAGGCTTTGATCCTGTAAAAGATCCCATTTATTTAGAAGATGCAGAGGATAAAAACGTATTACCATATGTAAATATCTTTGCGGCTCGTACAAAGGATGCGAATAACGAAACCTATCAGAAAATTGTTGAACTTTATCATGAAGAAGAAGTGGTGAAAGCGGTAGAAGCAGATACAAACGGTGGTTCGATTGTAGTGGACATTGCAAAAGATGAGTTGGCAAAACAATTTAAAGGACTTTAAGGAGGAGAAAAAATGAGTAATACATTATCTAGTCTTGATTTAATTAATGAATCCATTCAAACAAATAAGGAGCTTTATATTGAAACGAGTCAATTAATTCATGCAAATCCTGAGATTGGCAATCAAGAATTTTTTGCAAGCAAAAAGCATGTAGATATTCTAACAAATGCGGGATTTAAAGTGGAAATTGCCGTTGCTGGACATGAAACATCTTTTTATGCAGTAAAAGACAGTGGGATATCTGGCCCCACCATTGCCTTTCTTGCTGAATATGATGCCCTTCCTGGTCTAGGGCATGCTTGTGGTCACAATATTATTGGAACAACAAGTGTTGCAGCGGGTATTGCCTTATCTCAAGTGCTGTCTGAAACTGGTGGGAAAGTAGTTGTTCTTGGCACACCTGCAGAAGAAGGAGGTCCGAATGGGAGTGCAAAAGGAAGCTTTGTGAAACATGGCTATTTAAAGGATGTTGATGTCGCTTTAATGATTCATCCTTCTGGACAAACATCGTTGACTAGTGAAACACTTGCTGTTGATCCTTTAGACTTTCATTTTTACGGAAAAGCAGCACATGCATCCGGATCACCTGAAAAAGGGATAAACGCTCTTGATGCCGTTATCCAATTATTCGTCGGCATCAATGCACTTAGACAACAGCTGCCTGATGATATCAGAATCCATGGGATTATAACAAACGGGGGAGATGCGCCGAATATCATACCAGAATATGCATCAGCGCGATTCTATATACGTGCCGAAACATGGAAAAAAACAGAAGAGGTTGCAGCAAAAGTTCGTGCGATCGCTGAAGGAGCTGCTCTTGCCACTGGTGCGACTGTTAAAGTGGAAAGATTTCAAAATGAAGTGAAGGATTTTGTATTAAACCCAATTTTAGATGGAATCTTAAAAGAAGAATTAGAGGCAGTTGGAGAAACAGTTGTAACGGAAAGATCTCGCGGAAAAGGATCAACAGATGCTGGAAATATTAGCTATGAAGTTCCAACTGCGCATCCTCATATTAAAATAGGGCCAGACGACTTAATTGCCCATACGAACGAATTTCGAGAAGCCGCAAAATCAGCAACAGGAGATGCAGCCCTTGTTAAAGGAGCACAAGTCCTTGCAAAAACAGGCTATCGTTTGCTTTCAGATAGTGTGCTTTTAAATCGTGTGAATAAAGCATTTGAAGCAGCGAAAAAAGAAAAAGTAAACTCCATTTAAAATAGTTATTTTTGTTACTGGAAAGTTCAATAGCATACAGAAATGCAGAAGGCAATTTCAGAGGAGGATTTCCTGGAATTGCTTTTTATGTTGCTATTTACCTAGATAAGTATTTGCAATGATATGAATTAAATATATTTAGATAATATTTAGAAAGATTTAAATTTTATTAATTTAACTTATTCTTCAATTAAAGGATGACATTGATCTAAATATAAGGTAACATCTAAAACTGTATATCGTTTTTAATGTATTAACAATGTTTTTTGAAGTTATATTAACTATATTGAGATAGTTTATATAAAGAGGAAAGGGTTGTTATTGCTTCTTATTTAGGAGGAATTTTTCTATGTCGATTTTAGTTGGGATATTAGGTATCATTGTGACGATAGCTATTGCCTTTTTACTATCAAATGATAAAAAAAGGATTAATTTCAGAGCTATTCTCGTATTATTTGTGCTTGAATTTATTGTAGCACTAATAATGTTTAAAACTACAGTAGGACTAAAAATAGTAGAAGCTACATCTAACGGTGTCTCTAAAGTCCTTAACTATGGGTATGAAGGGGTAAATTTTGTTACTGGCGGATTAGTTCCAGAAGGCGGAAGTGTTTTTTTTATTAATGTTCTTATGATCATTATTTTTACTTCTACTTTATTATCTTTATTAACGCATATCAAAGTATTGCCTCTAGCAATTAAATATATTGGTGGAGCTTTGGCTAAGATTACTGGTTTATCAAAGGTAGTAACATTTAACAGCATTAACTCAATCTTTTTTGGTCAATCGGAAGCACTTCTTGCGATTAAAGGCCATTTAGATACGATAAATGCAAATAAATTATTTATTGTATGTACTTCTGCGATGGGGTCTGTTTCTGCATCTATTATGGGAGCCTATATGGAGATGATTCCTCCCCAATATGTACTAGCTGCAATGATTTTAAATGCATTATCTGCACTAATTATAGCGACACTTCTTGCACCAATTTCAAAAGATGAAGATGAGAGCATCAATGTAAAAGATGTCTCCAATACGAATTCTGTTTTTGGAGCAATCTCTGCAGGAGCTTTAGATGGTGGTCGTGTTGCTTTAATTGTTGCTGCAATGTTAGTTGCTTATGTTGGTTTACTGGCTCTAATTGACGGTTTCTTTACAAGTATTTTCGGCATCGGTTTTACTGGGATATTGGGTTATATTTTTGCACCAATTGCTTGGATAATGGGGATACCTGGCAGCGAAATTGTAACGGCTGGTTCTGTAATGGGTACGAAATTAGCTGCAAATGAATTTGTAGCAATGCTGCAATTACAGCCATTACTTGGGGAACTTTCAAACAAAACAGTAGGGATTGTGTCTACTTTCCTTGTATCTTTTGCAAATTTCTCTAGTATTGGAATTATTGCTGGATCGATTCAAGCAATTAATGCTAAAAAAGCAGATATTGTTGCGAAGTTTGGGTTGAAAATGTTATTAGCGGCAACACTTGCATCTATATTAACGGCTACAATCGTAGGATTATTTCTATAATAATGAAAAAGGGACTAAAAAATAGTCCCTTTTTCATTTATTTATTTTTTTATCTATTTCAGTTGTATCGACTTTACTTCCAAACCATTCTGTAAGCTTTAATCTTGCTTTTGATTTAATATCATCGTCAATGTACATAGCAACTTGGAATAATGCAAGTCCTAGTGCCCCTAAATCATCTGTATAACCTATGCCAACTAGAAAGTCAGGGAGTAAATCAAGAGGTAGGATAAAATAACCTAATGCTCCAATAATAGTTGCTTTGACCTTCTTAGGTACATTTGGTTTTTGTAAAGTGTAATACAACAGAAGCACCGCATAAACGACAGAGGAACCGGCCTTTTTTCCAAACTTTGCAATTTTGGACCAGAATTTTTTCTCCGAATAATGCTTTCCTGCTACAGCAAGTTCTTTTTCCAATTTTTCTTTTGATTCTGCCATTATGAAAGCCCCTTTCCTAATGGTTTTTTCGCGCTTATTCATATAATGATTATATGCTTTTGTGTAGTATAAGTAAAATATTTACTGATCCCTAGTCTATTTTACCAACAAAAGTAAGGAAAATACGAAGCCATCCAAAAAAGGAAATCCATAAAGGGATGCTGATAAGCATTCCGAAAAATAGTCCTTTCCAAATATTACCTGTTTCTGGTGAAAAATAGTTTTGATCGCTTACAACGATTGATCGTTTGATTAGTATTTTATCATTATTTTTTTGTCTCATCTTCACTTTTCCCTTCATTTAAATCGTCGAAGGTGGATTCGGTAACTGGCTGGCAAGCGTAATGAATGTCATAACTTTTGCTATCATGTAGAAAAAATCGATCTTCGTTACCCCTAAGCCCCTATAGCTTTGCGTCATCACTTTTCAATGATTTTGCCCTTTCGTCGATTAGTCAGATTATTATAGTATAAGATTAGTACTTACTAGTTCATAATACCAGTATCAAAAGACCTATAGGTATCTTTATAAAAAAATAAATGTCAAATGTTTTGTCGTAATTATAGGTTATTTATACTATATTAGGCATTTAAACTCTTTTTCCTCTATATATTATTTCTTTTTTTTATTTTTTTTCACATTTGATAATTGTTTATCCATTCAATGCCCATATAAAAAGAGGAGTTATTCAAAAAATATCCACGAGTGGAAGAAAATGATAAAGGAAGACTGAAACAATATCTTTTCCAATGCAAAGATTGAATTTACCATTCATGTAAGAGTAGAATTGGTATATTATTCTATTCGGGAATATCTAGAGAAGAGGGGAGAGGTGCAAAATCACGGTTTGAGACAGGGTATCATGGTCAAAGAAAGAAAAAGAGACATTTGGATTTCGACGTTCTTCTCCATTATTTAAGGGTTAATGTTACTATTCTAGTTGTAATAGTGATAAGGTGTATGCCTGATTGAGGTTTAATAAGGTAATATCGACGGATATTAGGAAAATTTCCCGGGAAACTTGTCGCTATTTCTGAATTTGTTTTAACTAACTCGTATAATTGTTCCTTATCGCTCTCTCCATTTTATTGAAGGAACATGGGGAAGTTACTGAGAATTGGCAATGTGGGGTTAGTAGGTTTTCTTTTCCGTAAAAAATGGAAAGCGAATTTTGATATAAAGCAATAAGGAGATTCCTAATTAAGGGGCTTAGTAATTGCGGACAAGAAAATTATTTACTGCACCTCAAATGGGCTATTTACATAGAGTAATACAAAAGCTCGAAAGGGGAATAGTAATGTATTTTCAGCCGTATTATGCTCATTATGGACAACAATCTTTTCTACCTCAATATAGGATGGTCAGTTTGCTAAAAGGTGGAGAATCTAGAATGACTCCGCCATCGATTGGAGGAGGGGCCGTTCCTCCTTCACCACCAAGCGGAGGTGGGATTTTGCCGCCGTTTCCAGGTGGAGAACAACCGCCTCCTCCAGTAGGTGGATCTCCAGCATATCCAGATGCACCGCCGATTGGAGGGGGGACAGACCCTGAATCACCACAATTAAACCAGTCACAAGCAAGCACTTCAACTGTTGAATCTATGTCTATCCGCCCCTGTATATTCCGCTTTACTTATATCTGGCTAGAAAATGGTAAAGGATTTTGGTTCTTTCCAACTCTTATTGGACGTCATTCTATTTCAGGATATCGTTGGCAAAAAAAATATTGGATCTATTATCGAACAGATACTAACCGTATTCGATCTTTTCAGTGTATTTAAGCTAGAAAGGGAAGTGTAGATGGGCATCTCCTATGTTGATAATCAAACAGAGTTTTTGTGGAATACAATATGGTGTAGCATGAGTGAAAGTTAGCGTGAATGATGAAAAAGTAGGTTCATAAGAAAGTTGAATGTAGAAACTTTAAAGGATGTAGAGGGAAAGTAACGATTATAAAGAGAAACAAGTGAAACATTTAATAGAGCCATGGTCTCTGTGCCACAAAAAGAAGGGGAACAGAGAAAAAGTCAAAGAGAAGAGCTCTCTTTGAATGAAATCCAAAAGAAAAAGTGCAAAAAGGTAACAGAGCCCCCTTTTCTCGCTGTGCCCAAAATTTAAATAAGGAAACGCCATTCTTTTATATAAAGACATCAAGCGAATACTCGTCTAATACCCTACTGTGCCCCTGCTCGGTTACTGTATAGGAACTAGTATTTCACACAAATGATCTTCAATCATTTGTGAAGTATATCTTTCTATAATTGGTTGTTCTTTTAATGATAGATTATTTCTTTCTATCTCAGAAATAATATTCCCCCAAAATTCACTGACTGCCTCTTTTGTATGGTCGAGCAAGAAAACAGCGTATTTCCCACCGGAAAATTCACCAACTTGAGCTGGTTTTGCTACATTAAAATCATTTTCTACCACAATACAAACATCATAACGGCATTCCTCCTTAGGTGTGATTTCTGGGTTATCTTGCGGTATGCCGAGAATAATAGAATTATCAAATATGCCATTCGATTTTGCCCACTTTTTAAAGGATTCCATCAATTCTTTGTTTTGTTTTTCCCCATACTCCCCAACATTTCGGAAAAAAGCAATCCTTGATTTAGGTATTTCTTCAATAGTTATATTCATATTATAACCTCCTTCTTAGATAAGGTAATTCGAATTAAAATATTTTTCAAGTGAATTTTTAAAAGATTTTGACTTCAGAATGGTGTTCTTCTCTCATGAAGTAATTCACTAGGATATTTAAACAGATATCTTTGTAGAGAAGATTATTTCAAAAGAAGCAAAAAGAATGGAAATGAGAGATGATTTTTGAAGCGCCTTTCTATTAATTAGAAAGGAAGGTTGTTCTATAAAAAAGGAAGAAATAATTAATTGGTGGGTGGATAACATTAATCTAGCTAACGATTTTAAAATCATTAATGATAGTTTATCAAATTTGGACATTGCGCGGAAGACATACAGCTTAGGAGAATAAGAAGAAATTTACACTTATTCATTTATTGAGATAACCTTCTCAGCCGCTAGGTTAGCTAGATTTTAAAAGTGTGACCCTGTCAGGCCAATAAAAAAAGGTTGCTAAAAAAGTATTCCAACCCATAATAAACTCTTATGGATATACGTAGATGGTAATAAAATTTTCGTATACTTGTTTGGGTTTGTTTTTTGTTCATTTAAATAAAGTAGGTCTATGTAGAACATTTACAGACTGAATACAAATAGCTCACATAGGAGTCAATGTATTCAGTCTGCTTCGTTTTTTTAATAATTATAATTTGCTTTTAAAGAATGATGGAACTAAATCAACTTAAAATAAGAAGTTGCCTCGCTACAAAGTTAGAAATTGTGTGGCTTTACATCAAAAACATATTATTCTTCCAGCACAGCTCCGAATTTTTCTGCGATATTTGCTTGTCTAGATGATAGCCTTTTATAATAAATAAATCCTATTGAAGACCAAATTATTAGTAAGTAGGGAGCTAAGTTGTATGGGAATTTAGGGATAGGATATAAACTTGAGTATAAAGGTAATATAAGTAGTAAAATCCCTATTATTGGGAAAATCAAATGTTTACTTGTTGAAAATTCTTGTGGATAGTTTCTTTTATAGAAAAACGGAAGCGCCACGGTTACTATTCCGTAGACTACAATTAGGCTAATTGACATTATTCCACCGAGGATATTCCATACAGCCCATCCATCTTTCCAAAGGCCAATAGCCAATCCAATAATTATAGAAAGCGTTAGATTAAAAAGTATCGCATGAACAGGAACGCCATTGGAGTTTGTTTTACTTAATGTATGTGGGAGAATTCCTTCACGTCCAAGGGAAAAAAGGTTTCTTACGATAGAAGCTTGGCCAGCAATGGCATTAGCAAAAACACCATTCAGAGCAGAAATACCAATAATCCAAGCAAAATTACTTCCCCAGAAGGTTCGAGCTAAGGAGTCAAATGGAGAACCATTATTTTGTAGGTCATTTAAATTGTTAAATCCAATTGCAGCAACATAAGCACTAAGTACATATAAAACACCTATCATGATAACTGAGATAGTAATAGCCTTTGGAATAGTCTTTTTAGCTTCTTTTGTTTCTTCTCCTAAGTTTGCTGCAGACTCAAAACCGGTAAAAGAGAGAATTCCAAAAACCATACCTAATCCAATTGATGATAATCCATGAGGAGAGCTAGATAGAAGGAAGGGTTGAACACTATTTAATTCTCCGTTAGAAATAACTGTTATACATAAGATGAGAATAACAATAAGTTCTAAGAAAAGAAAAATTATAGTTGTTTTTGCTGAGTGACTAATACCAAGATAGGATAATCCGCTAACTACAAGAGCAACGATTAAAAAGAATAGTACCCATGAAATATGAATATCAAATTGTCTTTCTAAAAATTCTGATGTCATAGCTCCAAAACCGGCAAAAGTAATAGGAGTTATCATAGTATACGCAAATAGTAAAATCCATCCAGCCATGAAACCAGTTTTTGGCCCAATACCATGAGAAGTATAAGAGTAAGCAAAGTTTGCGCCGTTCACTTTTTTGGAAAATTGTATGATTGTATTGGCAATAAAAAGTACAGCTAGCATAGAAACAAGAAAAGATAGAGGGAATGCATAACCAGCAGCGGAAGAAGCTGGCCCCATATTAAAAAAAATACTAACCGCTGGTCCCATAAATGCAGCAGACATAGCCAATGCGCCAATCAGTGAAACACTATTTTTTCTTAAAGAATTATTAGAATTGTTTTGTTTTTTCATATAGACATACTCTCTCCTTAGTTATTATTTAAAATTCATTTGTTGAATATACTAGGGTAGAAGTTTTGATAAGTTATAGCAATTGTAATTACCAGGCTCCATAATGTTGACAAGTCTCTGCAGCCCATTGACTTGCAATTTTTAAATGTTGATCTGATGTATTGTTTACTGAGATAACAGAAGAAAGAAAACCAGATATAAAAGAGTCTCCTGCTCCTAAAGGATCAACAACTTCAGAAGGTTTTATTAAGGAAGGTTGAGAAATTACTTTATTTTGAAAAAAGCCTATACATCCATTGGAACCGAGGGTAATAATAATATTTTTAGAACCGAATGAAAAAATTTGTTTTGAAGTTTCTAATGCCTCTTCTTTGGATAAATTTGATCCACCGGAAACAAAAACATAATCTATATGTGGCAGTAGTGAAGACCAATCTTCTTTTGAATAGTTCAAGTAAAAGTTGCTTATATCACACGAAATTGGGATATCTAGATCTTTTAGTTTTTCAATAAGAGTAAATGCGCTCCCAGTTATAGATAAATGTATAATATGGGCATTTTTTCTTAAAAATTCTAGTGTTTCCTTTGAAATATTTATTTTATTACTTACACCATATTTCTCTGATTTAATGATATATTCTCCATTTACTACTTCAATTTCTGTTATTCCTGTTTCTCCATCTAACTTTGAAACATGACTTGTATCAAGGCCAAACTTATTTAGTGAGGATAATACTATTTCTCCCTTTTTATCTGTTCCTACAGTACCAATATAGGTTGCAGCTAAGTTGTGTTTTCTTAAATTAACTGCAACATTTACTACATTACCACCGGTACGTTTAATATTTATTGGTGGTAAATAATAATCAATGCAATTATCCCCTATTCCTACAATCATATTAGTAACCCCCTTGATAATATTCTGAAAAAAGAGAGCGCTCTCAATTTGCCGCTCTTTACTATGGACATCTTATTTTTCTCTTGAATTTAATTAATTTCGATTAGTGGATTCTCTTATAATCAACTGGCTATGAAGTCTTTCCTGTCGAATGACAGTTTTTGTAGAAAAAAGTTGTTCTAACAGTAATAGTGCTGATTTTTCGCCCATTTCTACAACGGGCTGTTGGATAGTGGTAATGGAAGGTGTAAATAATTGCATCCATGGCTCGTCATCATATGCTAACAATCCCAATTCACGACCTAGTTGCAATCCTAGTTCTTTAATAACAATTAAGATGGCGTTACAGATAACAGAATCTGTCGCAATAATAGCTTCAGGCTTATTTTGATAGATAAAGCCTTTTATTTCTTTTACCATTTCTTCTAGTTTATGGGAAGTAGTTATATGTGTAGAGATACTAGCCATCTTATTTTTGGCAGCATCTACTATACCTAATTTTCTTTCCTTAATAGTTGATAAGTGTGGAAAATCTGTAATTAAAGAAATATGTCTATATCCTTGTTCATGTAAGTGATTAATTGCGAGATGGGCAGTTTCATAGTTATTTGTACTTACCCAACTATATTTATTATCAATTGGGATACGATCTACTGCAACGATTGGGACGGAATAATTAACTATATCAAATAGCCCATTAGTAGATGCAATAATGATACCTTCAACTTGATCCGCTAATAATTCTTTTATAATCCTAGCTTCCTTTTGATTATCTTCACCACTAATACCTAGGAGAAGTGAAAAACCTTCCTTAGAACAAATAGATTCAATTCCTCGATATAATTTTGCAAAAAATAAATTTTCAATATCAGGTATTATAATACCTATCTTATTACTCTTACTTTTAGCCAAACCTTTTGCAAAGTTATTTGGTAAGTATCCTAACTCTTTTGCAGATGATAATACTCTTTCTTTTGATTTTGTTCGAGGACCAGCATAACCGCCTAAGATTCTAGCGGCAGTTGCTCGAGAGACACCTGCATGCATTGCTACATCTTCAACAGTAATTTTCACAATAACCTCCTCCCATATCTTTCTTGATTTGTATGTTACCAGTGGTTGTTTGAATTGTCAAAATATTTTTTTGGAAATAGAAAAAAAGACTGTTATATTATCTGACAATCTAAATTTATAAGATTTTTATAAAAAATATTTATCGGGAATAACTTTTAAAAGAGTAATTATTTATTTATTTGTTACCTATTGTAATTAACCTGTGGTAATATTATGGTGAATAATTTGAATTGGAGGAATTTATATGGTAAGAAAAATTGCCGTTTTAACAAGTGGTGGAGATTCACCAGGAATGAATGCTGCTATTAGAGGAGTTGTAAGAAATGGTATCTCTTTAGGAATGGAGGTATATGGAGTTTATCATGGCTATACAGGATTAATAAATGGAGATATAGAAAAGCTTGAGATAGGAAGTGTAGCAGATATTATTCATCGAGGCGGTACTATCCTTAGAACGAGTAGATCAGAGTTTTTTAAAACAGACGAAGGTAGAGACTTGGCGATAAAAAAATTGAAAGAATTAGATATCGATGGTTTAGTAGTAATTGGCGGAGATGGCTCTAGTAAAGGGGCAAAAAGATTATTTGATTGTGGTATCTCAACCGTAACTATTCCTGGAACTATAGATAATGACATTCCTGGAACAGAAATGACATTAGGATTTGATACTGCTGTTAATACTGCTATACAATGTATAGACCGTATAAGAGATACTGCTTCTTCTCATGAAAGAGTATATGTTATTGAGGTAATGGGAAGAAGTAGTGGAAATTTAGCTATTAGTGCTGGACTATCTGCTGGTTCGGAGTCAATTATCATTCCAGAGATTAGTCCTAATTTAAATAATATTGTTGAAAAATTAGTAAGATCGTATAAAAGAGGAAAGACTCATAGCACTATTATTGTAGCAGAAGGAACGGCGAGCGCTCGTGATGTTGCAAAATATATAGAAGCACAAACAGAATTTGAGACAAGACTTACAGTATTAGGTCATATTCAAAGAGGTGGATCTCCTACAGCATCAGATAGAATATTAGGAAGCAGATGGGGAGCGTATGCTGCACAATTATTATTTGACCGGCAAACAGTAGGAAAAATGTTAGGATTAAAAGATAATAAAATAGTGGAAAATGATTTTGATCAACTTTTTCAGAAAAAGTCGTTCGCGGACTTAAATCTTTATGAAATAAATGATAAGATATCTATATGATCTGAAAATGGAATGAGGTTGAAACCATTTGACAAAAAAAATCATTAAAGATAAAGATTATTCCATTCCTCTATATCAACAATTAAAGGAAATTATGTTAGATGAATGGAAAGAGCTTTCTCCACTAACACCTATTCCTTCCGAACGTGAATTGTGTGATAAATATGATGTGAGTAGACCTACAGTAAGAAGAGCTTTAGAAGAGCTTCAACAAGCTGGGGAAATATATAGATTACCTGGGAAGGGAACATTTGTGGCAGAGAAGGAAAAAAAGTATATAGATCATGCAATGCAGTGGTTTATCGGATTCTATGAAGATGCTAGTATGCAGCATAAAAAACCAAACAGTAGAGTTCTTCAACAAACCGTAGGCCTTGCATCTGCTGAGGTGGCGAATAAATTAAACATTCCAGAAGGTACGGAAATTTTTATCTTGGAAAGATTACGTTTTTTAGATAAGGAACCGATGTGTTTGGTTACATCCTATTTGCCGTTAACTATTTGCCCTGATTTAATAAAAGCGAATTTTACTGATCAATCTCTCTATGAATTTTTAAATCAGTATGATATTTCTATATACAAGGCGAAAAGATCTATAGAAGTAATTCATGCATCCACCAATGAAGCAACTTATTTAGAAATAGAAAAAGATAGTCCTGTAACGCTCTTTCAAAGTCTAGGTTTTATGGAAAACGGTATTCCTTTTGAGTATGTGCGATCAAGATATCCTGCGTATAAGGCAAGATTTGAAAGTGAAGTATTTAAACCTAATGTGTAAGTTTATTTGCTAAATAGAGGTATTAAAAAAGTAGTTATTTATAACTGCTTCTGTTTGTCAACAAAGAGGATCAGAATGTTATCATTCTGATCCTCTTTTTTAGGTCGCTTTTCTTGTTATTTTTATATTTTTTGATCTATTCCTTAATCTTCTTTTGTGTTTTAGATTTCAGCTAAGTCCAGTTTGCCATTTTCTTAAAGTTCATTATTGTAAAAATAAGCATCGCCTTCATAGACAATTTTTTTAAGACTCCTTTCCCTTATAAAACTCCATTGAAAACCATTCTTTTCTTTACATCTGCCGAAAACACGTTCAATCATTTCTCCCACATCCTTTTCCTATACCTGTCTTCTACCAAATCATAGATAAAGGAGAAACGAGGTGTATCTTCCATTTTGCTAGATGAAAAAAGTTGACCGAAAGTAAACATTTCTAACTAAACTCTTTGAATGGAGAATACTTGGAAATAAAAAGTGATTTGAAAAAATTTTTAGTTAATTATAAATATTCACTTGCCTAATTATATAAGATGGTGATAATATAATTACCATAGGTAAGTTACCACAGGTAAACAGTGGTAAAAAATAATGGAGGTTGATAAAATGTTTAATTTTGACAAAGAGAGATTTATAAAAATTCAGACCGGTGCTTTAGCTTTGAAAGAAGAGATAAATTCTGTAATAGATACAGAATTTGAAAAGGGTATTAGTAGTTTATTCTTTCTTGGTTCTGGAGGAGCTGGAATTTTAATGGAACCAGCTGAGTTCATTATGAGAAATAATTCGAAATTACCGGTGTTCACGGTAATTACAGCAGAATTTATGTTAACAAATCATCAATACTTTGATAAGAATTCTTTAGTAGTATTACCATCTCTTTCAGGTACAACAGAAGAAACAATTAAAGTTGCTCAATTTTGTAAAGAGAAGGGTGCAACAACAATAGCTTTAGTAGGGAATGCGGGAACTCCTTTAACTGAGGTAGCAGATTATACTTTAGTTAATTTTGCTGAAGATGATACATCTTGCGAATCCTTCTACCTTCAATCTTATTTAATTGTATTTAGATTAATGTATAGAAGAAACGAATTTTCACAATATGAACAAGTAATGAATGAATTGAATTTAGTTCCAGAAGCTTTATTAAATGTAAAAGAAGAAACAGAAGAAAGAGCTGCTCAATTTGCTGCAAAATATAAAGATGAAGAATACCATATTCTTGTTGGTTCTGGAAATTCTTATCCTCAAACTTATTATTATGGTATGTGTATATTAGAGGAAATGCAGTGGATAAAAACAAGACCAGTACACGCTGCAGATTTTTTTCATGGAACACTTGAACTAGTTGAAAAGACTACAAGTATAATTCTTTTAAAAGGAGAAGATGAAACACGTCCATTAACAGACCGTGTTGAGAATTTTGCCGAGGGATATACAAATGAATTAACAATTTTTGATACAAAAGACTATGAGTTAGCAGGAATTTCTAAAGAAGTCAGAGGTTATTTATCTCCAGTAATTTTAGCGACATTATTAGAGAGAGTAAGCTGCCATCTTGAAAAAGAACGTAATCATCCATTAACTACTAGAAGATATTATAGAAGAGTAAAATACTAAGAAATAAAATCGGATAATTAGATATTTTGAAACAGCAATATAAATAAATGCCTCTAGTGGAAAGAGGCATTTATTTATTATGGAGTTTTTAATTTACTATTCTTTTAAGTGATATGATTTTATCAAATCAGGATAACTCTTTTATAGTGGCCTAAGTTATTTCTATTTCCCTTAATTACAAGGATTTACATTAAGTAGATTTCACAAACTTAAGATGACTCTGAGAAAAATTTAAATTATCTTTAGATAGAGGAGAAAAAATGGAAATTATAACAGTTGATAATTATCAAAAAATGAGTGAGATTGGAGCTTTAATAATAAAAGAACAACTAAAAGAGAAATCTAATTCTGTTTTAGGTCTAGCAACTGGCAGCACTCCAATTGGTATGTATAAAGAGCTAGTTCGAATGCATATAGAAGAGTCCCTAGACTTTTCTAGTGTTGTAACATTTAACTTGGATGAATATGTAGGAATATCTAAACAACACCCACAAAGTTACCATCACTTTATGTTTCAAAATTTATTTAAACACATTAATATAGACTATAGTAAAATATATATTCCTAATGGTAATAATGCTAATTTGCAGTTAGAATGTGAAAGATATGAACAAAAAATTATACAAATTGGTGGAATAGATATACAGGTTCTTGGAATTGGAGCTAATGGGCATATTGGTTTTAATGAACCAGGATCAAACTTCCATGATAAAACAAGAGTAGTGCAACTATCCGAAAGCACACTAAGAGCAAATTCTCGATTTTTTGGAGATATTCATTTAGTTCCTACCTTAGCAATTTCAATGGGCCTTAAAACAATATTAGATAACAGCAAAAAGATAATTCTACTAGCAAATGGTATTGAGAAGGAAGAGGCAGTGTATAGAATGATAGAAGGTAATGTATGCTCAAATAACCCTGCTTCATTATTAAAATTACATCCTAATGTTATAGTAATTTTGGATAGCCATGCAGCTAGAAAATGGAATAAAAATAAAGTTATAAATAGAGTTGAGTGGCAATAGAATAAGATCCGTATCCTTTGACTTGGTATTAATATAGTCATCCTTATTTAAAAGATAGAGGTGTAAAACAATGGGTTTGAAATTTGAATTAACTTAAAGTCAAAGAAAGGGCCTGTTTATAAATCAAACATTAAAACAGACTATTTCTATTCTTGCCTATAACAATATCGAACTAATTGATTTTATAAAGGATCAGGCAATGAATAACCCTTTAATAGAGGTGGATCAGTATATTGATGAGAAAATAAATAACTTAATTGATTATGTAAAAAGTCCCAGTGGAAACCTTTATGATTTTTTATTGGAACAAGCACGTTTCTTAAATCTGAGTACTTTGGATTTTAAATATTTAAGTTATTTTATATATACTGTTGATGAAAATGGATATCTATCACAACCATTAGAGAGTATATGTTCTGATTTTCATATAGAAAAAGAAAAAGGCGAATTTATATTAGATATATTACATGGATTAGAACCGGCAGGCATTGGTGCACGGAATCTTCAGGAGTCACTCTTAATACAACTTCAAAGGAAGTACAGTGATAATAAGTTAGCACAACTTATTATCACTGATTACTTCAACTTATTTGCCAGTAAAAAATGGAGATTGATTGAAAAAAAGCTATCGGTTTCTATAAAAAAAATACAAGAAATAAAGGATCTAATTGAGACGCTTCAACCTAGACCAGGACTTTAATTTTGTGAAAGCGCTACCGTTTTTATAAGGCCTGATGCTTGTATTCTAAAAACAGATGAAACTTTGTCAATCATAATTTTAGATAAATTCATATCAGAATTAAAGATAATTAGTAACTATCAGGTTCTACTTGAGAATGAAAACCTAGAAGAATCTAAATATCTAAAGGCTAAATATCTTGAATTTAAGTCGCTCCAAAATAGTTTACAGCAAAGACAAACGATCTTATATAGGGTAACCAAAGCAATAGTAGAACTACAAAAGGAATTTTTTTATAAATGACCCTCTGTGATAAGGCCATTAACTTTAAAAGATATTGCGGACAAGCTATCTGTACATGAATCTACAGTAAGCAGAGTTATTTCAAATAAATATATAGAAACAAATTATGGAATTTTACCCTATAAATTTTTTTTAATTCAAAGATAGGAGATAAAGATATACAGAAATCTTCTACTTATGTAAAAGAAAGAATTAAATCCTATATTAAAGAGGAAGATGAATTAAAACCTTTTTCTGGTAATTCTATCAAGCTGATTTTGAAAGAAAAAGAAAATATTGATGTATCTAGACGTGTAATAGCTAAATATAGAGAAGAACTAAATATACCGTCTTCCTCTAAAAGAAAAAGATATCTATAGTGGAAAATTACATGGAAGGAAGTTATATAGAAATTGTTTCTCAATCAATCTTTTTTAGTTATAAAATAAGCGCTCTCTTCTCCTTTTTATTGTAATAGATAGAAGAGAGCAGATTCTGTCAATTTTTATTTAATTTTATTAATTAATTCTATAAGTGGCATTGCTAGCATTGAATCGAGTCGATGATCTACTTCGCAGAATTGCATTGCATTTGTTACTTCATTTGGGAAAATAACACATCTCATACCAGCGGTTTTTGCAGCTTGTGCTCCATGAGCTGAATCTTCAAATGCCATACACTCGCTTGGTTTTAGCTGAAGACAATGAGCGGCTTCTAAGTATAATGATGGGTCAGGTTTAACATGCTCTACATCATCTGAAGTCTTAATGCAATCAAAATAGTGGAACAAACCTAATCTTTTTAAGTGCGTTGAAACCCATTCATAATTGGAACTAGAAGCTAGGCCAATTTTTAAATTTAGTGATTTTGCAGTTTTTAAATAATCCTCTACACCAGGACGTGCTGTCTCCTCTGCAAGTTTACTAGAAAATTTCTCTTTAAATGTTTTTTCTATAGTAGGGAGATCTAACTTTTTTTGAGTTTTTTCTTCTAAGTACACAAAAGGTGAAAAACCAGTATGTGTACCTATTTCTTTTTGCCACAATGCTAGTGGCAATTCGCTATTGTGTTCCGTAAATAATTCCTGAAGTAAACGATATTCATGTGTTTCTGTGTCGAAGATTAAGCCATCAAAATCAAATATTACCCCTTTTATCATGTGATCCTCCTTTATACTTTGTTAAAAAAGATACGTAATCATAAAAATAGTAGAGTAAAGTCATGTGTTTTATGTTATATATGAATAGTACCACTGGTAATTAATATAGCATGCCAATGAGGATTAATCAAAGTAAAATGTATATGGATGGATAATAACTCATAATTTACCATACTACCATCAGTGTTACTTATATAAGGAAATATGTTGTTAGATATAAATAATGATTCATAACAATTTTGATGATAGGAGAGAATTATGCTGAAGAACGAGATTCTTAACATACTTGCCGAATTTACAATTCATTTTAATTGGGAAGATCCTAGTGATCAATTAACAGCAGCAGGACTATCTGAGGTTTTTTCTGTTAAGCGAAATACTGTTAGTCATTATTTAAATCAATTAGTAGAGGAAAAAAAGGTTATAAAAATAAATACACGTCCAGTGTACTTTCTAAATCGTGATGTTTTTATAAATCATTTTTTCTATGTAGAAAATATTCAATTTAATAGTATCAATGATTTAAGAATATCTAAAATCAATAGTCCAAAAAAAGATGTCTTTGAAAAACTAATAGGAACAAATGGAAGTTTAAAAAAAGTAGTGGAGCAAATAAAAGCTGCATTGCTATATCCTGGAAACGGGCTACCTATTATGTTAGAGGGGCCAACAGGAAGTGGGAAGAGTATGTTGGCTGAATTGATGCACCAATATAGTATCGAGAATGGGATATTACCAAAAGAAGCACCACTTGTTGTATTCAATTGCGCCCAATACTATAATAACCCGGAATTGCTCTCTAGCCAGCTTTTTGGTTATAAAAAAGGTGCATTTACAGGGGCAAATCAAGATCAAGAGGGGATGCTGGCCGCAGCAGATGGAGGCATTCTTTTTTTAGATGAAGTACATCGATTAAACGAAGAAGGGCAAGAAAAACTATTTACATTTATGGATAAAGGTGTTTATCGCAAAATGGGGGAAAGTGAAGGATGGCACAGTGCAAATATTCATTTAATATTTGCTACAACGGAAAAACCAAATGAATATTTTTTAAATACATTTATGAGAAGAGTTCCTATTACAGTAAGTTTAGTTGGACTTGATGAACGTAGTGAAAATGAAAAAATCCAGTTCATATATACGTTTTTTATTGAGGAAGCTAATAACCTATCTAAACCAATTGAAATTTCCCAAAAGGTAATTGAAGCTTTAAGTTTGTATTCATTTAAAGGAAATATTGGGGAGTTAAAAAATACAATTAAATATTTATGTGCATCTGCTTTTGCAAAACAAATGGAGGAGACTACTTTAAGTATAAAAACGTTAAATTTGCCTTTTGAAATAATAGAGGGAATTCATTATTCGGAGAAAAAATACAATAATAATAAACTAATGATAATTAAACCGAATACAACTTTAGATCAACTCATTCAACAAAATCATCCACGAATAAAATTGATTAAACAGACGTTTCAACAAATATATAGTTTATTTATCGACAAACGTAAAAATAAGTTGGAAACTATAACATTTGAAAACACTGTTCTTCATGAAATAAATGTTCTTTTAGACCAATTGATCTTTACTTTACCAAACCAAGAAGAAAAAATATTGTTAAAATTTATAACTAATAATATTCAAGATGTTTTTCGATACTTAGAAAGTAATTATAATGTAGCATTTAATGGAAATAGTGTGGTTGCAATTGGACACTATCTATATGCTAAAAATAGCGAATCTTTTGTATGGGATGAAAAAACACTCCAAATAGAAACAGAATTGTACGAATATGTTTGTAATCATATGAAAGAAGAAAAGGAATTTACAACCAGGTTAATTTCATTAATTGAAAGTAAAATGGAATTTAATCTAACTAAATCAGATGTGATTTTCTTAGCATTTTATCTAAAAAGCTTACAAGTTCAAAGTAATAGATTGCCGATTAAAGCAATAATACTAGCACATGGATATGCAACTGCAAGCAGTATAGCAAATGTAGTAAATCGTTTAATTGGTAAAAATATTTTTGATGCTTTTGATATGCCTATTGATATTAGTGTACAAGAGATTGCAGAAAATGTATCTCATTATATTGAGCAGAACGATATAAGTAACGGTTTGGTTATTTTAGTAGATACTGGATCGCTAAAAGATATATACGATTCCTTTAAAAAGAAAGTTAATGGACCTGTTGCTATTATTAATAATGTTTCTACACAAATGGCGCTTAATGTTGGGGAAATGTTAAAAGATATAGTCTATTTGGAAGAAATAGTAGAACAAGTAAAGGTGAATAACGAAACAAAATATAAAGTCATATATCCTGATACGTCGAAGAAGATGGCGATTGTTACTTCATGTTTTACAGGTATGGGAACAGCATTAAAAATAAAAAAACTATTAGAATATAGTATTCCAAATGAATTAAAAATAAAAATTATCGCACATGATTATGAAAGACTTTGTAATCAGGGGATAAAAGAAGCGTTATTTCATATTTATGATGTGCTAGCTATAGTTGGAACTGCTGACCCAAAAATCCAGGGGATTGATTTTATTTCTTTAGAAGAACTGATTTCTGGAAAAGGGGAGGATAAATTACTCCATATATTCTCCTCTAAGAAAGAAGCTATCGATATTCAAAAAATAAATAATGCCATTGTCCGTAACTTTTCTTTTGAACAAGTTATTCAATCTTTAACAATATTAGATACAGATAAGGTAATTCATCATATTGAAGATAGTCTGACTATATTAGAAGTACTTTTAAATAAGAGAATATCTAATGATAAAAAACTAAGCTTATATATCCATATGAGCTGTTTGATAGAAAGACTTATCAGGCAAGCACCAATTGAAACACATCCTAATTTAAAAAACTTCCAAAAATCTCAAAATAAGATAATAGAAATTATTAAGCAAGCATTTAATAGTCTAGAGAAAATTTATAATGTTCAAATCAACCTACCTGAGTTAATTTATATTTATGATATTATATCAGCCTCTTAATAAAATATGTCGACTGATTCAAGGAAATATTATAGTGTCCTGTTGCTTAATAATGTTTAAATGCGTACTTCTAATCAGTACGCATTTTTTATAGTATTTTTGGCTTAGTGTCAAAAATTCAAAAAATAGTGTCAAGGGAAGCTAATAAATTTATTTTAATTATTTTTTTTAACCTTGAAATACAAGGATTTATTACTTGATTTAAAAATTTAAAAAAAGTTGGCATGGTTTTTGCATCTATAAAGGTGAGGGCAATTTAGATAGGAGGAGATAAAATAAATGAGGAAATTTTTGTTAGCAAGCCATGGACGTTTTGCGGAGGGAATTTATGATTCTTTATGCATGATCATGGGCAAACAGTACAATGTATCAACGATATGTGCTTATGTTGATCCTACTGTTGATTTAAAACAGCAAATAAAAGCAGCATTGGAACATTATGAAGAAAATGAGGAGGTGATTATAATAACGGATATTTTTGGTGGCAGTATTAATAATGAATTTATGAATATTAGTAAACAATGTCATATCCATTTGATATCTGGCTTGAATTTGCCATTGTTGATTGAGTTAATAAGTACGCAAACGAGTGAAAATAGTACAGAACAGTGGCTAGAGCAAACTATCTCATTATCCAAAGATGCCATTCAATACTGTAATAATAAGATGAATATACTGGAGACTAGCGGAGATGACTTTTAAAGGAGGATAGATACATGATTAAATTAGTACGTGTTGATCATAGACTATTACATGGGCAAGTTGCCTTTTCTTGGACCAATGCAGTAGGAGCAGATTGTATATTGATTGCTAATGATGAAGTAGTAAATAATGAAATTCAAATGACTACTCTAAAATTAGCAAAACCACATGGAACAAAATTAGTTATAAAAAATATAGAAGACTCTATTAGTGCATTAAATAGTGGAGTAACAGATAAATATAAATTACTTATTGTTATTGGATCTATAGATGATGCTAATAGACTCGCAAAGGGATATGCTGGCATCAAGTCTATTAATCTAGGTGGTATTAAAGCAAAAGAAGGGACACGGATGCTATCTCATACGATTAATGTCTTACCTGAAGAAGAAGAAATATTGAAAGAAATGATGAATAGAGGACTTGAATTAGAAATTCGCCAAGTACCAACAGACAAAAAAGTCCATGTACAAAATGTAATATAGATAAAAAAGGAGGTCAGCTGAATGTTGATGGTTTCTATCTTACTTGCACTAGTAACAATGCTAGTTGTGTTTGAATGGACTTTAGGAACAAATCTCTTGTCTAGACCTATTGTAACAGGTGTTCTGACTGGTTTAGTTATGGGGGATATTAAAACAGGAATAATCATGGGGGCTACATTAGAACTTGCTTTTATAGGTGCCTTTACCATTGGAGCGGCGCGTCCACCTGATACAGTTTCTGGAGGGATTTTAGGGACAGCTTTCGCAATTAGTACGGGGCAAGGAGCAGAAGTGGCACTAGCTCTTGCCTTTCCAATTGCAGCATTATTTTTGATAATTGATAACTTATTAACAATTTTTATTCTCCCAATGTTTGCGCGTAAGGCAGATAGATATGCGGAGGAAGGCAACTTAAAAGGAATTGCAAGAATGCATATTCTTGGCGGAATTATTATTAAGAGTATTCCACGTGGAATACTGGTTGGTATCGCATTTTATTTAGGAAGCCCAGTAATGGAAGCTTTATTAAATAGAGTACCTGATTTTGTTCAAACAGGTATTACAATTGCAACAGGAATACTTCCTGCTTTAGGATTTGGATTACTTCTTCAAATGATACTAAAGAAAGAAGTGGTAGTCTTTTATTTGTTAGGCTTTGCCTTAGTGGCATTTTTAAAGATACCAGTATTGGGAATTGCTATTTTGGCTGGAATTATCGCCTATATATTAGTAGGTATCGATAATAAAATAACAATAAGCCACTATGGGGAGGGGAATTCTGATGCAGAAAACTTCTAATGATAAAGATATTAAATTGTCTAAAAAAGATTTACGAAGTGTTTTTTGGCGTTCACTAACAATGGAATGGTCATGGAATTTTGAACGTCAGCAGCATATGGGGTTTGCTTTTTCTATGCTTCCAATAATAGGAAAGTTGTACAAAAGTAAAGAAGATAGAGCTGCAGCTACAAAAAGACATTTAGAGTTTTTTAATACAGCACCATATCTATCAACTTTAATCTTAGGAATTACAACATCAATGGAAGAAAAAAATGCGAATAGTAAAAACTTTGATACCACCTCAATCAGTAATATAAAAGTGGCTTTGATGGGACCTGTTGCTGGGATTGGAGATTCATTTTTCTGGGGAACGTTGCGTGTATTAGCCACTGGGATAGGTGCTTCTCTTGCACTCAATGGAAACATTCTAGGTCCTATATTATTTTTATTACTTTTTAACATTCCGCATTATATTATCCGGTATCTTCTCATGATAGGTGGATATAAATTCGGAACTAAAATTTTAGATAATTTTGAGAAATCGGGATTAATGCGCAGTATAACTTATGGTGCTTCTATCCTTGGCTTAATGGTAATTGGTGGAATGACGGCAAGTTTGATTAATCTACAAATTGGCGGCTCATTCGGAGAAGGAGAGACTAAACAAACAGTTCAAGGCGTACTAGATGGAATTGTGCCAGGAGTACTTTCAATTGCTGTTGTTTTTCTAGTGTTATGGCTGTTGAAAAGAGGAGTAAAAGTAACGTATATACTTCTTGGAATTTTTGTTTTAGGAATAATAGGAGCCTGGACAGGATTTTTAATAGCGTAAGGTAGGGGATTGCAATGAAGGAAAATATGTTGACATATATTTCAAGAGAACAAGAAACGAATTTATCGATTGTTAAAAATAGAAAGTGTAATTTGTTACAAACCGTAAAATCTCTGGATCCGCAACAAAAAACTTGGACCATATTGGCAACAGGCTCATCTTCGAATGCAATTGAAGCCTCAAAGTATTATGTAGAAAATATTGCAAAAATAAAAGTGGAAATTTTGATGCCTTACACTTTTAATCGTTACTATCAAGCGAAAGAGGAAAGCAATTTAACAGTATTTGGTGTCTCTCAAAGTGGAAAAAGCATGTCTACAATCGAAGCTATGAAAAAATCAAAAGTGCTTGGAGCAAACAATATAACATTATTAACTTCTGATACTAAAAGTCCTGCAGCAATATTTGCGGATAATATTATTGATATTGGTTGTGGGGAAGAAAAAGTTGGTTATGTGACAATGGGGTTTAGCGCAACAGTTCTGACTTTTATGCTACTGGGGTTAGAAACTGCGCTGTATTGGGGAGTTATTACAACGAATCGATATGAGAGAGAGATAATTTCTATTGTAGATACAATCAAACAAACTAACCAAGTTATATCCTATTCTTTAGATTGGTACAAAGTAAATAAACAAGTATTAATTGATAAAGAGCATTTTGTTATTGTTGGTTATGGCCCTGGATATGGAGTTGCTAAGGAAGCTGCATTAAAAATGACAGAGACCATTCGTTATCCCGCTTTAAGTTACGAATTAGAAGAATATATGCATGGTCCCTTTCTAGCATTAAGAGATAGCACAGTTACTTTTTTAATGGAGACACTAGAAAATCAGGATAATAGAGTAAGAGATATCGAAGAGTTTAATAAAAAGATAAGTAAAACTACTTATTTAATTACTTGCAACTCTGAAAAAGACGAGAGTAAATTTGCACTTGATATTATAGTTCCAGATTTATTAAGCGCTCTTTTGTATGTAATTCCTTTTCAAGTACTTTCCTTCTTAATAGCAGAGGAGAAAGGCAACAATTTAGCTGTAGAAATTTATCCGGATTTTATTCCTTTAATGAAAAGTAAGGCAAAATAAAAAATAAATGCATAATTAATAGGAGGAAATCAGATGTTAAAATTTAATGAAAGTCAAATGTTAGAAAAAGGTAAGTTGGTATTAAAGTTGAAAGAAGAAATTGAAAAAATTGCTGATGAAATATCCCTTGATGGGTACAGCAATATATTTTTTACTGCGTCTGGAGGATCTGTCGCCCTAATGCAACCATTTGAATACTTAATGCAAACAAAATCATCTATACCTGCTTATTTAAGTATTTCTGCAGAACTTTTAAAGACAGGTCATAAGCAGTTAAATAGTAATTCAATTGCCATTTTATTTTCAAAGTCTGGGGATACAACTGAAACAATTGAAGCTGTAAAGTATTTAAACGATCTAGGAGTTAGAACAATTGGAATTTCGGGATTGCCTGATACACCACTTGCTCAATTAGCGAAATATCCTATTGTGTATAATGACGGACGTCCACAAGAGATGATGTTATATTATCTTGTTGGCCGTTTATTGCATAATAACGGCGAGTTCCCAGATTATGAGCAGTTTACTGAAGAATTAAAGTTATTGCCAAATGCTTTAAATGAAGTTCGTAAACAAGCAGACCAAAAAGCTCTTGCGTATGCAGAGAAATATCAAAATGATCCTTACCAAATTTGGGTAGGCTCGGGAAATATGTGGGGGATAACTTATATATATTCTATGTGTGTTCTAGAAGAATCACAATGGCTTCGCACTAAGTCTGTTAGTTCACCAGAATTTTTTCATGGAACATTGGAATTAGTAGAAGAAGATGTTTGTGTTACTTTGTTAAAAACAGAAGGGGAAACAAGACCATTAGATGAGCGAGTAGAACAATTTGCTAGTAAATACACGAATAATTTTAATGTTTTTGATACAAAGGATTATGAACTTCATGGAATCAGTGACAAATTTAGACCTCTTTTTGCTCCACCTGTAATGTGGGCTGTACTAGGTAGGGTCAGTGTACATTTAGAAAATATTCGCAATCACTCTTTAGATAAGAGACGTTACTACAGAGTAGTATCTTACTAATGGAAGAAAGACGAAAAAGGATGAAAAAATTAAACAGTGAGATAAAAGTTATTGGTTATGGAGATAATGTTGTAGATAGATATATCAATAGAAAAATCATGTATCCTGGAGGAAATGCACTTAACTTTTCTGTTAATGCAAAAAGATTAGGAGTAAATGCGGCTTACTTAGGTGAATTTGGATATGATGAGGAAGGTCAGCATATAAAAGCTGTATTAAGTGAGTTGGGTGTTGATATTAGTAAGTGCTCTAATCCAAGAGATGCTATAACAGAGAAAGCAGATGTAGAAGTTATTGATGGAGATAGAGTTTTTATAGGTGCTCACAGAGGAACCAGAAGACCTATTTCAATAACAAAGGAGATTAAAGAATATATATCTTCTTTTTCACTATTGCATAGTGGCTGCCATGCAGCTACTGAAAGTCAGTTGGGTTTCCTTAATGATATTCCTGTTATAAAATCCTTTGATTTTTCAGATCCAGCTAAATATCGTACAAAAGAATATTTAAACAAAGTGTGTCCTCATATTGATGTAGCGCTATTCTCCTGTGCAGATGATGATGAGAATGAAATAGAGAGACTTTATAATCTTTGTAATCAATGGAATGTACGCTATATATTAATGACAAGAGGTGCAGATTCTCCTGTTTTCTTTTCTAATAAGAGAAAATATACAGGGATTGTAAAAAAACTAGAAAGAGTAGAAGATACTATGGGAGCTGGCGATGCCTATTTTACTGCATTTGTTGTTTCCTTATTAAGTAGCGGTTGGACATCAATCAATAATGAATTACAAGAAGAACAAGTAAATCAGGCTTTTATAGAAGCTTCGCATTATTCGTCAGAAGTTTGCAAAATCCAAGGATCTTTTGGTTTTCCAAAGCGATTTTAATAGTAAAGGTCTCTGAGTGTTATAAACATGAGGAGACCATTTGAATCTTGACACTTATATCATACACTCATTTAGTAGTACGGGGGAGAGGATGTTATCCCCCTATTGATTGAAGCTTCCCTTTATTATGAATGAGAATTTGTTTGTTACCGATTAAGGTAAGAATGTCTTTGTCGGCAAGTTTTGCAAGTTTACGGCTGATTGTTTCTCTTGTAAGGCCAACATAGCTGGAGATTTCTTCTCTTGTGATAGGGAGGGTAATAAGAACAGTATTTTGATGTTCAGTCCCGAATTTCTCACAGAATTCTATAAGCATATCGGCAATTCTTACTTCTGGATCTTTCGTTGCTAACGTTCTCGCTAGATCTTCTGTATGAGATAAGCGTTTGGTAATCGTTTTTAGCAGTTTGAAAGAGATGTCAGGATTACTTAACATTATGTGATCAAAATCTTGTTTATTTAATACACATATCTTTGTATCTTCTAAAGCATGGCAGCTTAAGTTCATAACCATGTCATCATGAAAAAGATTGCTTTCTCCAAAGAAATCACCAGTCGTTAATAAATGAACGATTTGTTCTTTCCCCTGAATAGTTAACTTAGATAGCTTGACTTTCCCACTATGAATAATATAAAGAGAGGTGGAAATATCTCCTTCCTCTATAATCATCTCGCCTTTTTTAAATAGTCTATGATGAACAATATCTGTTATTTTTTTTATTTCTGAATCTGATAAGGAGTAAAATATAGGAACTCGTTTAGGACATGGGCTAACCATTTGTTGTTTCATTATTAACACCACCAGTCAATTTGTGTGTTTTTTCACAATTAAAACGATGATTATCTAATTAAATTATAACAATCTTTAATCTGTGATTTCAATCCTATTTTCCTTTGTCTATATCTTCTATACTTTAGCTATTCTAATAAGGGAGAGTGTTCATATGAATGCCATTTTTACAGAAGAGACGAAAACAGGTGATATCATTATTAAGTTTCCAGCAGCAAGTAAACTATTTAAAGAATATAAAATTGATTTTTGCTGTGGGGGAAATCGACCAATAGGAGAGGCAATTAAATCTTTACATTTAGAAGATAAGGATTTAGTAAAAGTCCTCAATATTATGTATGAACAGATGCAGACAACCGAAGAGATTGACTGGATGAATATGCCATTAACTGACTTAGTGAGATATATTATTGATCATTACCATGCAAATACAAGAGATTTATTAGAAGAATTAGATGGATTTGTTAGTAAAGTCTATCGTGTGCATGGAGAGCGCGATTTACATTTGAAAGATGTGTATACCCAGTTTTATTTATTAAAGGACGAATTAGAACAACATTTACTTGGAGAAGAGCAGCGGATTTTTCCACAAGTAATAGAATATGAGGCGAGTAAGGAAGCAGAAAGTCTTGAAGCAGCTCGTGCGGAAATCTCGATATTGGAAGAGGAACATGAAGGAGCAGGGGAAATATTGAAGAAAATTCGCCAAGCTACGAATGATTATGAACTGCCACTGCATGCATGTAATACGTACCGATTAACCTATTTAAAACTAGAAGAATTAGAGAGCTTAACATTTGATCATATTCATCTAGAGAATAATGTATTGTTTAGAAGATTATAAACGGTAATTCTTCTTCCTATCCTATATCCACATTTGACGTATTGTGATAAATAATATGGTAAAATGTGTATGACTATTGGATGGGAAGGATGGGATGATTGTATGAAAATAGGTTGGATAGGATTAGGAAATATGGGGATTCTGATGGCTTTGAATTTAATCAAGGCTGGTTATGAATTAACGTTCTATAATCGTACACCTGATAAAGGAAAAGAATTAATTGCTGTTGGTGCCAAACAGGCTGAATCGTTAACAGAACTAGTTGATAACAGTAACCTCATTTTTACAATGGTTTCAGACGATAATGCTGTGAAAAGCATCTATCTTGAAAATGGAATCTTGTCACATGCAAAAGCAGGAAAAGTATTTATTGATATGAGTACCGTTTCCCCACAAACGTCTCAATTCATTTATAATACTGCTTTAGAAAATGGAGTGAAGTTTCTTGATGCCCCAGTTTCAGGAAGTGTTCAACCGGCTAAGGAAGGAAATTTACTTGTTTTAGTTGGCGGCGAAGAAGAAGTTTACGAACAAGTGAAAGCTGTATTGGAGCCGATGAGCAAGCTTTCTATTTATCTTGGTCCATCTGGAGCCGGCAGTAATGCAAAACTTGCCATTAACTTATTATTGGGAATTACAGTACAAGGAATTGCCGAATCCGTTCTTTTTGCAGAAAACCAAGGAATAAAAAAAGAAGACATGTTAACTATTATTAATGAAAGTGCAGTCGGAACAGCAATTTCAAAAATGAAATCATCGTCTATTTTAAAGGATGAGTTTCCAGCAGCATTTGCCCTTAAGCATATGGCAAAAGATTTACGACTAGCAAGTGAAACGGCTGAATTAAATGCGATTGGAGCATCAGCCCATAAAACATATCAATCCGCTCTTGAAAATGGATTAGGAGAATTCGATGTAATGGCCGTTTTAAAAGAGTTAAAAGGAGATGGATCAACATCGCTATAAGCGATGTTGAATTCTATCTCCTTTTTCATTTTTTATACAGATTTGCTAGTTGTGAGACTTTCCAGGACGTTCATTGCCGCAATTACCTCATCTGCTCGATAGGAACCCATCAGCTGAAGCGACTCTTTTGGATTAACAGCATGTTCTGCAACCTTTTGTAGAGCTATTGCCTGATTATCTACAATATGTAAGTCTGCTAAATTGGTTGGAAAACCGAGCTGCTGATAATATGGCAGCAGTGCATCAATTTCATCGATGCGGTTTTCTAAAGCGAGCTGGACTAAAATACCATAGGCCACTTTTTGCCCATGAAGGATGGTGTGTGTTTCTTCGATAAAGCTTAATCCGTTATGAATAGCATGAGATCCAGACATTCTTCCATATCTCCCGCCGAATCCCCCTACTGTTCCTGCCAAAGTAATAACTGCTTCTACCGTCTTAGTAAAGCTCGCTGTAACCTTTCCAGCTTCACTGCTTTGAACAGCTTTTATACTATCCTTTAATAAAATATCACGGATGAAAACAGATTGGCTTAATGCAGCTTGGACAAATAAAGAGTGAGCTCTTTCATCGTTCGCATTTCGGATAATCGCTTCTGCTTCATACCACTTTGTTAAGGTATCACCAATTCCACTTTTTAAATAATCAATCGGCGCGTGAATTAAAAATGCAGGATCAACCACCGTTAAATAACTAGAGCGTCTATGATATGCTACTCTTTCAAACTCTCCATCTGGTGAATAAATGACACTTAATGGTGTGCTTGCTGCACATGTTCCAGCAACGGTTGGAATTAAAACAACTTCGATATTTAATTTATCTGCAACTGCCTTGGCAGTATCTAATATAATGCCGCCTCCTATGCCAATAATGACATCAGCTGCTCCACATGATGGGGCGATCTCCTCTATTGCCTGTTGCGAACTATAGCCTGCGTGCTGAATAATTTGCCAGTGTTCAGGAATGGAAGAGACATACTGACTATAGGCTTCAAATGATTTATAGCCCGTTATGATGGCAGGAGCTTGAAAAGGAGACAATAAATTATCTAACACCTTTAGGATTCCTTCTTTACAAATATATTGGTTCGGACCACTTCTAACGATGTCCTCTGGTTGAATTTGCATTTTTTTTCCTCCTTAGAGATAGTCTCTGTGAATAAATTATATTATTCTAAAAATTATACAACTTTCGGAAACCGAAAAGTAGGTATTTTTCAAAAAATTTTGTGCGAGAAGAAAAGAAGATTGATAAATTTGCTATAGTAAAAGAAGAATACACTATGGGGGAAGTTTATGATTATATGGATTAACGGAACATTTGGTTCAGGGAAGACGACAACTGCCTATGAGCTTGAGAAAAGATTAGAAAATGCATTTGTATTTGATCCAGAAAGATTCGGATATGTGTTAATGAAAAATATTCCACCTGCCTTACAAAAGGATGATTTTCAAGATTTTCCTCTTTGGAGAGAGACAAACTATTCATTATTAAAACAAATCACCAGCGATTACGATGGAATCATTATAGTACCGATGACCATTACGAATGAAGCATATTTTCATGAAATTATCTCGCGATTACAGAATGATCAAATTATAGTTAAACATGTTACACTGATGGCGTCAAAAGCTACGATCAAAAAACGATTACGCAGCAGATTAGAAGGAGAAGATTCTTGGGCATATAACCAAGCTGAATCACGACTAAAACAGCTAGAACTTCCTATTTTTAAGGAGCAAGTGGACACAAATGGTTTAAATATCGAGGAAGTAATCGAAAAAGTTGCGCAGGTTATAGGCTTAAAATTAAAAGATGATAAAAGAAATCCATTTAGAAAAAGAACGGATAGATTATGGAATAAATTAAAGGAAATTAGCTTATTTAAATAAAGAAATCAATGAATTTTGGTGATGGAATTGTTAGATATTACTCATAATGAAAGTTTTTCCGACTAGCGGGAAAATAGTTCTAATCTCTAGGATCCATGTAATAATATATGATCGAATAGGTCTCTTCTTAACCATTTTGGACTATGTACTTTTTGATTTTGCGATAGCATTTTATCAAAAAATATAGTCAGCCGAAAAAAATCACTCACATCTATAAGATAGAATTCACATTTTTACTATATTAATAGGGTAATTTCTTTGCTTTGACCTGCTATTTTTAAATTGATACTATGAGTACGAGGTGACTTAATAATGGAAAATAATTTTCAAGCAGTTGTAGTTGATAATAAAGATAGTAATTTTTCAGTAGAAACAAAGCGTGTTAGCGTAGAGGATTTATCTGCTGGTGAAGTAGTCATAAAAGTTCATTATTCTGGCGTAAACTATAAAGATGGACTTGCAAGCACTCCAGATGGAAAAATTGTTCGCACGTATCCCCATATTCCAGGAATTGATATGGCAGGGATAGTTGTGTCTTCAGAAGACAGTCGCTTTAAAGAAGGAGACCCTGTTATTGCTACTAGCTATGAAATAGGTGTATCTCATTCTGGAGGTTATAGTGAATATGCTCGTATTCCTGCAGATTGGATTGTCCCGCTTCCAGAAGGATTAAGCTTAAAAGAAGCAATGATTATTGGAACAGCAGGCTTTACCGCAGCTCTTTCTGTACAAAGATTGCAGGATAATGGTCTGAAGCCAGAGAATGGATCTGTATTGGTGACAGGTGCTACTGGTGGAGTTGGCAGCTTCGGTGTAGCGATGCTTTCCCAATTAGGCTTTAACGTTATCGCAAGCTCTGGAAAGAAAGAAGCAGAGGGCTATTTGAAAAGCATCGGAGCATCTCATATTATAGGCAGAGAAGATGTCTATAATGGTAAGATAAAAGCGTTGGACAAGCAAGAATGGGCAGGAGCAATTGATCCTGTCGGCGGCGAATCATTGGCTGCAATTATTAGTAAAATAATCTATGGCGGTTCGGTCGCAGTAAGTGGCTTAACAGGTGGTGGAGCTGTGCCGACAAGTGTATTTCCATTTATACTTAGAGGCGTGAATCTTCTTGGAATCGACTCGGTCTATTGCCCGATGGTAAGTAGACAAAAAATATGGGGAAGAATTGCAACCGATTTAAAACCAAAAAACCTTTCTTCCTTTGTGTATAAAGAAGTATCTTTACAGCAATTACCTGAAGAATTACCCAAAATATTAGAAGGCGGAATAACAGGCAGAATAATTGTTGCAGTTGAATAGAAAAAGAGGCTGTTCTTATAGAATGGCCTTTTTTAATAAAAAAGAAGGGATGAAACAAATTAGTATGCTCTATAAACCTCGGACATTTTCTCCAGAAATCCTCGTTTTACAATCCTTGGATCAACGTATGGAACTAGATTTAAATGAAAAACAGTACTTAGCTCATCTGAAAAAAGGCTTGGCAGGAGAAAAATTATTTGATTCCTTCACAGAAACTTTTTTGAGCGACTGTTATATAATCAATGATCTACTACTGCAAATAAATAACACTACTTTTCAAATCGATTCCACTATTATTAACTCTGATGAAATTCATCTTTTCGAAATAAAGAATTATGAAGGAGATTATTACTATCAAAATGATCGTATCTATACAATGAAGCATAAAGAAATTAGTAATCCGCTAAATCAAATAAGGAGGAATGAATCATTATTTCAACAGTTACTTCAAAAGCATGGTTGGGAAAATAAATCCATTACTTCTTCTGTTGTTTTTGTTAATCCCGAGTTTACCTTATACCAAACTCCACTATCTTTACCATTTATTTTTCCAACGCAAGTCCAGCGATATTTAAAAAGGATGGGTCATCCTTCTAAAAAGCTGAACAAGTTTCAGAAGCAATTGGCTGAAAAACTAACAGCATTGCACATCGACAAATCTCCTTTTTCAAAAATTCCAATCTATGAATATAAAGAATTACAGAAAGGCATCTTTTGCAAAACATGTCATCATTTAAAGTGGTAGAAATAGGAATGAAGGTAGTTTGTGAAGAATGCAGACAGGCAGAAACAGTCGAAGCAGCGGTATTACGCAATGTAGAAGAACTGAAATTACTTTTTCCTAATGAAAAAATAACAACCCCCTTATTATATGATTGGTGTAGAATCATTCATTCCAAAAAAAGAATAAGAAGAATATTAGTAAAACATTTTAAGCTAGCTGGAGTCAACCGTTGGAGCTATTTTGAGTAGTTTATAATCGAGTTAATAACATGTAAGCTGAAATAAAAGAAAAGAGCGTGCGTGAACACCTTCTTTTAGAAAAATTGCGATAAGAGAGGAGCGCTCTGTGCCCAAAAGCAGGAGACAGAAGGGAAAAGGGGAACAGAGAGGAGCGCTCTGTGCCCAAAAGCAAGAGACAGAAAGGAAAAGGGGAACAGAAAGGAGCGCTCTGTGCCCAAAAGCAAGAGACAGAAAGAAAAAGGGGAACAGAGAGGAGCGCTCTGTGCCCAAAAGCAAGAGACAGAAAGAAAAAGGGGAACAGAGAGGAGCGCTCTGTGCCCAAAAGCCAGAGACAGAAAGAAAAAAGGAAACAGAGAGGAGCGCTCTGTGCCCAAAAGCAAGAGACAGAAAGAAAAAGGGGAACAGAGAGGAGCGCTCAATTACCAAAAGCAAGAAACAAAAAAGAAAAAGGATACAGACTCCAGAACTTTTCTAGAATAGGCAATCACATATAGAATTTTCGTAAAAAAGCAGGAAGAATTTCTATATTTATTAGAAAAGTGGAGCGAAGTTGGTTTTTAAAAAAACAGCATGCCTGTATAATACAGATATTAGCTGTTTTTTATTTTTCGAAAATGAAATGAAAGTTGTTTTTTTATATTGTAAATATAGTGATGAATATAGAAGTATTAATATAAACCTAACTTATACAATCAAGGAAAGAAGGAGGAGAGGATAATGGGAAAAAGCCTGATACAGCAGCAAATAGTAACTAGAGATAGTAAAGGTCTTTTTCTTACAGGTGATGAGTCTGATACTATAGTTTTCTCACCTAACGTGGAGGAAAGCTTCATCAAGAAATACCTAATTCCAATTAGTACGTATCATATGCCGAGTGAATTAAAGAAAAGCAGTGACAAAGAAATAGAGAATTATCCACCGCAATTTACTTTAATGCAGCCTGATACGGGAGAATTAGTGATAGGGAAATCTAGTTTTGCGCCTGCTGAAAGCCCAAAGCGAAAGAATCGCCTGTTTGTACATAATTATATTATTCCTGTAAGTAGAAAAGAGGAATGGATTCATAAACCCTCTCAAATTTTTCATATTGAACATTTTTATAGCTTGGAAGATATCGACAATCTAGGAGAAAAATTAGAAGAAATAGAATATGTCTCTTATACGAAAGAGAATATCTTTACTAAAAAGCAAGAACTGTTTCATGTTTTACAACTGGATGAAAAGAAATTCAAAGAATTATTATTTGCTTGTATTACGGCAGTTGCGGAAAAGAAAAGAGTGTATATATCGTTTCAGGCCTCACCTCATCTGCAACATAAATATGCAATGTGGCTATTGGAACTATTATTTATATATATGCCCTATGAAACAAGAAGATTATTTGGTGCAACTACTTTTCATAATGAACCAGAAATATTAGAAAATATCCATGTAATGTTTGTAGAACAGGGATCCATTCGTCTCCGAAAAAGAGCCGTGGAAAACCAATTTACTTTTGATTTAAGTCAGGACAAAAGAAACGGCTTAAACTTTAAGGAAGAAGATCATGATTATCTTCACTTTGCTTTTGAAGCACTCGAAACTGCCACAGAGCTAGATGAATTTTTTGTTTACTGTGAACGGGCTTTAAAAGGATTGGATAAACAGAAGAAACTTGCTCTTCAATCATACAATGACTTATTTCTTCTATTTTATATGGAAAAACTAGATTATTATTTTTATGATAACGATAAAGTGGCGACATTGAAAATGCTGTATACTTTTCTGCAAAAAAATCATCGGGAAAAGCTCGAGCTTGTACATATTTTCAAACAAGTGCTCCATCGAGAAGAGCGGATGAAGGATGCTTCCATTGTTCGAGATTATCTGCGATTTGTTTTGGAAATCCAAAAGGTTGTTGAACATGTAGATGTTGTAGAATTTATTGTTAAAACGATTGCTTATTATGAAGGCGAAGATATTTGCCAATCACTATGGGAAATTCTTGGAAAATATCCAGAAACGTATCAGCAAGTTCTATCTTATATGAGTGATATTTTTTCTTACTCAGAGATTATTGAAGATTATTTAAAGCATGAATTCAGCTTTCAACATTCCTTATCCCAAATTTTAATTAATATCAAAAATCTATTGCATGTAAATTCTTCCTTTGAGCATAATGCAACGTTCTTAAAATCAACAAAAAATAGACTAGTGTATGAAGTGAAAAAAAGCAGCCATCCTATGGCCATTGTCTTTGAAATAATCGTTTATTTTCAAAGGTCTATTCCATTTGAAGCATATAAGCGGATGGTACTGCCGGATGTAAAAGCACAGCTATTGGTACAATTACAGTTGGAAAAAGTAGATCTTGCCGATGTTAAGCAGTTTGGAGAGATATTTTTACAAGGCAAAGAGGAACGTAGTTTTGAGATAAAGGGCTGGGAAAAGGAGAAGTTTGAAGTATTAGAATTACTGTATACCTATTTCTATCTATCTCAGGAACAAACACAACATGTTTTTCGGATGGCAAGTGAACCAATTAAAGCAAAAGCAAGTGATTTAGCCCAAGAGATTACGAAAGACAATGGTCTTTTTAAGCCATATGAACGATTTCTCCTTCTGTTTCCAGGAGGAATGGCGGGCGTGGAGCATCGCCAAGTCTTTTCGTATATAGCGATATATGGTTCTGAAGATGAAATGCTTGATTATATTGAATGGTCCTTGAAAAAATTCGGGACAAGCCCAAGGTTCAATTATGCCTTAAAAGATTACTTAATTACCGATCGAAATTCTATTTGGAAGAAGAAAGAACGGAAAAGAGAATTAGCAAGTATACGATCTCAATCTTTGAAAAAACTTTTAAAGGAAGTTCGTGAACAAACGGCGAATCCAGGTGTAAAGTTTTTTCGCAAATATGGAATTCTTTTAATCGTTTTAATCATTCTTGGAGTTATAGGATATTTTTATGTGAATTAAGAGAAACGGAGCGTCTTTTTTTAATAAGATGCTCCGTTTTTTATAGGAGTAAGCAAGTCGGATTAAGTGGAATTATTGAAAATGTTTGTTATGATAGGGGAAAAACAGTTGAGAAAGGAGTATGAAAATGCAATATATTAATGGGGAATGGCGTCATTCTGCTTCAGGAAAAACTTATTCTGTCTATAATCCGGCAACTGCAAAGGTTATTGAAGAAGTGGCAAGAGGAGGAAAGGAAGACGGGCATCTAGCAATTGATGCAGCCCAAAATGCACTGCCTTTATGGGCGAAAAAAACTGCAAAGGAACGATCTATTTATTTAAAAACAGTAGCTGATAAACTGCGCGAACAAATCGAAGATCTCGCAGCAATTATTACAACTGAAATGGGAAAGCCAGTTGCAGAGGCTAAGGGGGAAGTAAATTTAGCAGCAGATTATTTGGAATGGTATGCGGAAGAAGGAAAACGTATCTATGGCGATACCATTCCTGCTAGTTCAGAAACAAAGCGAATTATTGTGCTAAGACAGCCAGTAGGAGTAGTCGGAGCAATTACTCCATGGAATTTTCCAATCGCCATGCTTGCTAGAAAAATTGCTCCAGCGCTTGCAGCAGGATGTACAGTTGTCCTAAAGCCAGCGGAAGCCACTCCTTTAACAGCAATAGAAGTAATGAAGATATTTCATGAAGTAGGACTACCAAAAGGTGTGTTAAATTTAGTTCATGGCGATGCGGCTCCAATCGGAGATGCGATGATGGAAAGACAAGAAGTTAGAAAAATCACTTTTACAGGTTCAACAAAAGTAGGGAAAGAGCTTGCAGCAAAAGCATCTGCTACAATGAAGAAGATCTCGATGGAACTTGGGGGCCATGCTCCTTTTATCATCTTTGCGGATGCAGATTTAGAAAAAGCAGCTGAAGGCGTAATTGCAAGTAAGTTTCGCAATGCAGGACAAACCTGTATATGCACGAATAGGATTTATGTTCAGAAAACAATTGCAGAACGCTTTTCTGATATTCTAGTAACAAAAATGAAAAATTTGGTTGTTGGAAACGGCCTACATCCTGAAGTAACCATTGGGCCACTTATAAACGAAGCAGCTGTTGCCAAAACGGAAGAGCATATTCAAGATGCTATCCAAAAAGGCGCTAAAGTCATCTATGGAGGAAAAAAACCAGCTGGCGAAGAATATGACAATGGCCATTTCTATGAACCAACAGTTTTATTACATGCTACTCATGAGATGAAAATTGCGACGGAAGAAACATTTGGACCAGTGGCGCCAATTTTTGAATTTGAAACAGAGGAAGAAGCCTTATATTTGGCTAATGATACTTCCTATGGATTAGCAGCATATTTTTATACAAAAGACATCTCTCGTGTATTTAGAATGTCAGAAGGCCTTGAATATGGCATAATTGGGATTAATGATCCGGTACCAACCACTGAACAAGCACCATTTGGCGGAGTAAAAGAATCAGGAGTCGGCCGCGAAGGTGGAAAGTATGGATTAGAAGATTATTTAGAGTATAAATTTCTTTCATTGGAATTAGATATCTAAACTTTTCTAAAAAATAGAGTTAGAATTTCTGACAAAATAGAAGAATGTTGTACAAAGATATGATATGATCCAATAAACAGAATATTCTATATTCTATATTTTATATAGATAGATTTGTTTTGCTTGTGTGCGGCGAGCTTTTGATAGGTTATAGAATGGCTTATTCGTTCTGCTATCTTTAGTGGGGGTGATAATTATATTAGTCGATCAGCTACCAAGGACTCTCGGAGAATTGAAGCAAAGCATCATGAAGGAAAACAATCTTGTCAATCAATTGATTTTTAAGGTTGGGCTAACTGAACAGCAGATTAGTTTAATCGATAATAAAATTATCATTATTGCTAAGCATAAGCGTATTCCTGTACTGGAAATTATAGAAAGTTCAAGTGATAACCTAGCGGAGATCATTGATCGTCTATTAATTGATAAATACAAGGAAATGCTTTTACGCAATTTAGAAGAAAAACTGCATTTCAAGGTGCAGCTAATATTAAAGGATTATGACTCCATGAGAGAGATTAGTGGAACAATTATTATGTTAGACAAGAAAATTGAATCTTATTTGGCTGGTTAAATGAACTCTTTGGAAGAGAGCAGGAAAACCGTCAGAATTAGACTGAGATACAACACTCAGGAAATTCTGGCGGTTTTTTTTATTAATAGAAATATTTTATGAAATGAGGGAGTTTTAGGGTGTATAAACTAGAAGTTCGCCATACGAATAAGATCTTTAAAAAAGAAGGAAAAGAAGTAGTAGCGTTGAGGGATGCCAATTTGAAAATCCAAGAAGGCAAGTTTATCAGCTTAATTGGACCGAGTGGTTGTGGAAAATCGACGTTATTTAATATCATCGCAGGCCTAATGAAGCCTACTACTGGGGAGGTAATCCTCGATGGCAAGAACATTGTTGGCAAGAATGGATATGTGGGCTATATGCTTCAAAAAGATTTGCTTCTACCTTGGAGAAGTATTTTGCAAAATGTCATATTAGGACTAGAAATAAAGGGTGTGAGTAAGAAAGAAGCTGTGGCAAGAGCTAAACCACTTCTTCAAAAATACGGATTAGGGGGATTTGAACATCATTATCCAGATGAATTATCTGGTGGGATGAGACAAAGAGCAGCATTATTACGCACCTTGTTATATGACCAAGATATTATTTTACTCGATGAGCCATTTGGTGCTTTAGATGCCCAGACACGATTATTGATGCAAACTTGGCTGTTAGATATTTGGGCTGATTTTAAGAAAACCATTTTGTTTGTAACCCATGATATTGATGAAGCTATTTATTTATCAGATGAAATTTATGTCCTATCCCCAAGACCAGGACGATTAAAGGAAAAGGTAGACGTATCATTAGCAAGGCCACGCAATCAAGATACATTATTGCATCCGGATTTCATTGCTTTGAAAAAATATTTATTTGCACTATTAAAGGAAGAAGTAGTATTAGCTAAATAAGATTCTTGAAAAGAGGAGGAACATAGATGAGAGATAATTCAGAGCAAATTATTTTGCCGCACAAAGTAAAAATGCAAGAGGTAGATACATTGCCGATTATAGAGGATGAGGAATTAAAGGAAAGAAGAAAGAAGCGAATAACGCTAATTGGGCAAGTTTTAATTGGTATTCTTTTCTTTATTTTATGGGAACTATTCACAAAGTGGAAAATAATCGATTCTTATTATTGGAGCAGTCCGACGATTATTTGGGAAACAGGCATTATTGCTTTTACGGAAGGAACTTTATGGAGTGATCTTCTATACACTTCAGGTGCGACTATAATCGGCTTTCTTTTTGGCACATTTTTTGGTGCATTGCTTGGATTGTCCTTTTGGTGGTCCTATTTTTATTCCAGAATCGCAGAGCCATATTTAATTGCTTTTAACGCTATCCCTAAACTTGCATTAGCTCCGGTTTTAGTTATTCTTTTTGGGATTGGCTTCAGCTCAAAAGTTGTTCTGGCATTTATGATGACTGTGATTGTAACTGCTATTGCTGCACATAGTGGCGTGAAAAGTGTAGATGCTGATTTAGAAAGAATGCTTTTTTCCCTTGGCGCAAAAAAACATCATATTTTTACAAAAGTCGTTATTCCCTCTGCTATGCCGTGGATTGTCAGCAGTTTGAAAATTAATATTGCCTTAGCCTTAGCGGGAACAATCGTAGGAGAATTTATTAGTTCGCGACAAGGGATTGGCAGAATGATTTTGTACGCAGGACAAATTATGAATATAAATTTAGTATGGGTAGGAGTTGTTGTTTTATCCATATTATCAGTGTTGATGTATATAGGGACTGTTTGGCTGGAAAAGCGCTTATTAAGAGGAAAAGGATTGAGAGAGTAGTTCTATCCAGTTTAGATAAAGCAGCAAATAGGGGGAAAGTTTACATGAAAAAAAATCGCTACTTTCATTTTGGAATTTATTTAATACTACTTTTAATTATTTTTAGCGGATGTTCCTCAACAAAAGGCACAAGTAGTAAAAAAGAGTCTGAGAATGGAACAAAGAAGCTTGTTATTGCTGAACCAGTTCATTTAATTGGCTATCTGCCTTTATATGCAGCGATTCGGGAAGGCTTTTTTGAAGAAGAGGGACTAGAGGTTGAAATAATTACAGCAACAGGCGGTGCCCATGTTACTTCGGTAGTTAGCGGGGATGCATGGGGAAATATTGGTGGTCCAGAATCGAATCAAATGGCTAACACAGGAAATGCTGATCCTATTGTTTCTGTAGTAAATGTTGTAAATCGAGCCAATGTATACTTAATGGCGGATACAGAGCAAACAATAGCCAATACTAGTAAGGAGAAACTTGCTGATTATTTAAAAGGAAAAACCATTGCAGCAGGTCGCTTTGGCGGAAGTCCCAATTTATTAACGCGGTGGTTATTAATGGATGTCGGTTTAGATCCTGAAAAAGATGTCAAACTAGAAGAACCTGCAGATGCAAGTGCTGTCGTTTCATTAGTTGAATCGGGTCAAGCTGATATAGCGAATGGTGCAGAACCACAGATTACCGAAGGAATAAATAAAGGAGTTTGGGCAGAACCCTTTTATAGCTTTGCCAGTCTTGGTGACTACCCATATTCGGTATTAAGCGTGAAAAAATCAACAATAGAAGAAGAGCCAGAGACAGTAAAAAGCTTTGTCAGTGCAGTTATGAAAGGACTTAAGACGATTGATGAGGATCATGAATTGGCGATGGAAATTTTAAAACAAGAATTCCCTTCGACTGCGGAGGAAAGCTTGCAGGCTTCGCTTGATCGGGCTTATGCAGACAGTCTTTGGAGTAAGGATGGCTTTATTTCCGAAGAGGCACTTGCAAAACCAATGGAAGTTGTCGAAAAAACTGGAGTTTATACAAATGGCTATCAATACGATAAGCTAATTGACATGCAATTTGTGGATGAGCTTTCTAAATAACATGGATCATTTTGATGGGAATGCAAAAGGATACAGGAAGGTATAAATTTAACACGAAAGGATGAGGCTGATGAATCAACTAGAATGGAATCCCAAACATACTGCATTACTAATTGTTGATGTTCAAAATGATTATTGTCATAAAGAAGGAAGCTTAGCTCAGCAGGATTTAGATGTATCTATGGTAGATGAAATGATGCCAAATCTAAAAGACATGATCGCTTCGATGAAAGATATAAATGTGCCGATTATTTATATACAAACAATTCATGAGGACAGCACAGATTCAGAAACGTGGATTAAGCGACTAAAGGGAAAAAATCAGAAGGGGCTTTGCCGAAAGGATACATGGGGAGCAGAATTTTATCAATTGGAACCAGAGAAGAATGATGTTATCGTAATAAAACATAGATATAGTGCATTTATTAATACAAGATTGGATTCTGTTCTGAGAGCATTAAAAATTGAGACGCTGTTAATGGCAGGTGTTAGCACAAATATATGTGTGGAATCAACAGCAAGAGATGGTTTTATGCTGGATTATGATGTTATTTTCTTATCAGATTGTACGGCAGCCTTCTCAAAAGAGGCACATGAGATGACCTTGCAAACCATTAACCAGTTTTTTGGTACAGTTGCCACCAGTAAAGAAGTGGTTAAATCTATTCATGCTCTTCAGTAGAAAGAGAATAGCTTGATTGGAGGAAACGGGGGAGAAGTTTATAATACTCTCATTCCTCCTCTTTCGATTTGAATGCATAGCATAAAGGATGATTTAAATGACAAAAAATAAGCTGAGTTTTTTAGAAGTAAGAAAAGAAGCATCAGCCTCGAGCCAAAAATTCCAATCCATACTTTTACTGCTATCTGTTTGTACGGGTGCTTTTTTGTCCCACTTTTCTGCTGGATTTGTCAATATTGCCTTAACCGATATATCCATTGATTTTTCGGCAAAGCTTTCTGTTACCCAATGGATTGTCAATGGCTATCTATTGGCGATTATGTTGTTTTTACCGTTGATGGGGAAACTAGCAGATCAGTTTGGAAAGAAGCGTATACATAATCTTGGCTATTTAGTTTTTGCGGCGGGAGCATGTGGATCCGCCCTGTCTTTCAATATTCCTATGTTGATTATTGCTAGAGTAATCCAAGGTAGTGGGGCAGCAATGCTTCAAGCAGTTAATATGGCAATTGTGACAGATGTTTATCCTGAGAAACATCGAGGAAAAGCCCTTGGGATTATCAGTACATCTGTCGGAATCGGAGCATTATTAGGTCCCTCTGTTGGTGGATTTTTTATCGAATCCTTTTCTTGGCATATCTTATTTTGGACTGTTGTTCCAATAAGTATTGGAGCCTATTTTTTAGCACAGAAATTTGTTCCAATTGACCGCCATTTTGAACATTCTAGCTTTGATTACAAAGGCAGTATCTATTTTGGGATAGGGATTGTTTCCTTTGTTTTTGTTCTCAACTCGATTGGCGAGGGAGCTTATAAGATCTATTTATTAGGGATTGCCTGTGTTAGTGTTGCCTGTTTTCTTTTCTTTTTCTTCCATAGTAAGAAGGAGGAGCACCCGTTTATCCAACCGTCGATTTTCTCTTCCCCCATTGTGAAAGCCGGTGGATTAATCTTAATGACAAGCTATTGTGCAGCATTTGCTTCGACTGTTATATTACCTTTTTATTTACGAGGTGTTTTAGGCTTTTCTGCTGAGCAGTCAGGACTTTTATTAATGTGTTATCCATTGCTTCTGGCAGTACTTGGTCCTATTAGTGGATCGTTAGCAGACCGGTTTGGGGGAGAAAAGGTAGTCCTAGTTGGTTTAGGGCTTTTATGTATAACGATGCTTGGGCTGAGCTTCCTATCTCCTGGGACATCCTTACCTACATTAATCATATTGCTTTGTTTATTGGGGTTCTCGATGGGGATCTTAACATCGCCCAATTACAGCATAATGATGCTATATGTTCCCTTACAATTCTTAGGAATGATGAGCAGTACTATTGCCTTGCTAAGAAATATTGGAATGGTAATCGGGACAGCGCTAGCGATTACTTTTATGAATATGTGGTTAGATGGAACGATTACTGATTGGATGAATGATACAAGACGCTCGGAATTTGAGGCAGTCATGTTAGGCTTTCACTATTTATTTCTGCTTTTATTTGTTCTTCTGGTATTAATTGCTATTTATTTTGTTTATTCTGTCTGGAGAAAAAAGAAGGAGGAGTGAGGAGTGGAAGAAGGATGAAAAATTAATATTTATAGGGAATACTCGATGAAATGAATGGTGATTTTGGCTAAAAGTAGCGAGAAATTAGTCAAATACACCGGGGAATCAGGGGAAATAGGAGGGAATCAGCTAACCGGGGCGAGAAATCAGCCAAAGTAGAAAAATATCAGCCAACCGGAGCAGGAAATCAGCCAAAGTAAGAAAATATCAGCCAACCGGAGCAGGAAATCAGCCAAAGTAAGAAAATATCAGCCAACCGGAGCGAGAAATCAGCCAAAGTAGAAAAATATCAGCCAACCGGGGCAGGAAATCAGCCAAAGTAAAAAAATATCAGCCAACCGGGACAGGAAATCAGCCAAAGTAGAAAAATATCAGCCAACCGGAGCAGGAAATCAGCCAAAGTAAGAAAATATCAGCTAACCGGAGCGAGAAATCAGCCAAAGTAAGAAAATATCAGCCGATCGGGGCAGGAAATCAGCCAAAGTAAAAAAATATCAGCCAACTGGGGCAGGAAATCAGCCAAAGTAAGAAAAATATCAGCCAACCGGGGCAGGAAATCAGCCAAAGTAGAAAAATATCAGCCAACTGGGGCAAGGAATCAGCCAAAGTAGAAAAATATCAGCCAACCGGAGCGAGAAATCAGCCAAAGTAAGAAAATATCAGCCAACCGGAGCAGGAAATCAGCCAAAGTAAGAAAATATCAGCCAACTGGGGCAGGAAATCAGCCAAAGTAGAAAAATATCAGCCAACCGGGGCAGGAAATCAGCCAAAGTAAAAAAATATCAGCCAACCGGAGCAGGAAATCAGCCAAAGTAAAAAAATATCAGCCAACTGGGGCAGGAAATCAGCCAAAGTAAAAAAATATCAGCCAACCGGGACAGGAAATCAGCCAAACCACAAATCATTATTCCATTCCCCTCAAAAAAACACCCGAAAAGTAATTTTTACGCTAACTTTTCGGGTCTTCTTGCTTCAAAAAAATTTAGTTTTCACTATTAAACTGAGACACAATTTTCATTAATTCATCTGCCATGCTGGATAAGGATTTAGCAGAAGCTTTAATTTCTTCCATCGATGCTGATTGTTCTTCTGTAGAAGCGGCAACTTCTTCTGTACTATTTCCATTTTCTTTAGCAAGAAGGGTAATTTCATTTGCAACCCCAACCACATCTTTAATCTGTATTGTGATGGTAGCAACTGTTTGGGCAACCTCTTCTATTTCTGGGGCCACCTTTTGAGTGTTGGACACAATGGTCGAGAAGGATTCAACCGTATTTGTTGAAATAGTTACTCCGTTCTTCGCTCGATCCATTGTCTCATTTAACATGGTGACTGCGTCGGATGTATCCTGCTGAATTCCATGTAAAGATTGGGAAATATCTTGTGCGGAAGCTTGAGACTGCTCCGCTAATTTACGAACTTCATCGGCTACAATGGCAAAGCCTTTGCCGTTTTCTCCTGCTCTAGCCGCCTCAATAGCCGCGTTTAATGCTAATAAATTTGTTTGCTCGGCAATATTACTTATTAACTCAATCATTTTTCCTATTTCTTGTGATCGGTCAGCTAAAGAAGCAATAATCGTATTGGAACGTTGTACAGAGTCATAAATGAATTTCATTTGTGTTAAATTATCTTCGATTTGTTTTGTGCCCTTTTCTGCATTTGTAAAGGCAGCTTGTGATAAGGCAGACACATGCAAAGAACGATCCTTAATCGCCTCTACTCCGGTTAAAATTGAATCTAAGGCAAGCGTATTGCCAGATATTTTAACAATTGCATGTTCATTGCTAGCAGCAATTGCCTGAATAGAGGAAGCAATTGCTGCAGACGCATTGCTTGATTGTTCTGCACTTTCATTTAATTGCTCTGCAGATGCTGCTACCAGATTTGAGCTTTCTGTCATGTTAACAATCATTTTTGCTAAATTCTCTTTCATTTGTTCAAAAGCTTCATTTAATTGATAAATTTCATCTCTGGATTTTATTGGGGATTTTGCTGTGTGTAAGTTCCCTTTTGCGACTTTTTTGCATATTTGTTTTTAAATACTGAATTGGTTTCATAATAAGAGCTGATTGAAGGAAACCCATTACGATAGATAGCAACGTAACTAATACACTAAAAATAAGTACCAGCATCATTCTTTGTTCAGAATCTGTATGAGCTCTTTCAACCTCTGGATTCAAAATATCATGGGTCAGCCAAATATTAAAAGCTTCCGTTTGATCAGATAAGCTGTCAGATAATGTCGTAATCTCATCTAAAGCAGATGGAGAAGGGTTATTACTATTCATCAATGCATTCGCCTTATGAGTAAGTTCTTTGTTTAAAGTCTGTATATCCTTTAATCGCTTTACTGTTTCTGCCTCAGTAGAGATTTCTATCCCAGTGTTAACAAGCGTATCAATATTTGTGCTTGCGCCATTTACTCTATTTTTATAGGCATCAGTTCTATAAACAAAATAACCCCTTAAGTTTGAAATTTCTCTAGCTGCATTTGTCTGTATTTGTTCAGAAATAGAGCGTAATTCTGTTACGGTTTCAATTACATAATCATAAGTTTCTACTGTTTCTTTTGTACTTTTATAAGAATAATAGGACAGAATCATAAATAAAATAGAAACAATCAGAAAGCTTGCTAATAATTTATACCTGATGGAAATTTTCATACTGTTCGCCTTCCTTTTTTAATGTAAATAATCCTCATATATCAAAATTAAAAGATACCTTGAATATTATCGACGGAAATTTGCTTATTTTTAGTAGAAAATTCAAAAGTCGGAATAAAAAGAAAAGAGGTAATTATTTGAATTAATGGTTTTGTTGCTTCTATCAATAACTGTAGGAATGATTTAGGAAGAAGAGGGGTATACAGTAATATCAATTGACAAAGAGGTGTGCATCCATGGGGAATCCAGATATTACAATGTATTATTTCGAACAGAATAGATATATACCCAATCATCCTTATCTCCCAGCACTTCATTATAAAAGGGCAATGGAGAATAAGGAAGACGAAATGGAAAAGGTCTTTCAGCAAAATAATTGGAAAAATACCTGGTCAGGAGGAGTATTCTCCTATCATCATTATCACAGCAATGCCCATGAAGTTCTGGGGATAAAAACAGGCTCTGCTTTATTACAAATAGGCGGAGAAGGTGGATCCAAGCTTATTGTAAAGAGTGGTGATGTCTTATTGCTTCCTGCAGGAACTGGTCATAAGAAATTATCTGCCTCTCCAGAATTTGAAGTGATCGGTGCATATCCAAATGGGGAAGATTATAATATAAAAACAGATGTAGAGAAAGACTTAGATGGTGTACAGGAAGAGATTGAAAGTGCATTTTTTCCAGCTGCTGATCCAGTCTATGGAGAAAACGGCCCGCTGTCAAAGATGTGGAGACAAAAATGATGTGCGTGAAATGGATCTAGGAATCTTATTGGGATAGGAACTACGACCTAATTGGTGAAGAGTGTTCCACAAGAATGGTTTTGAAAAAATCTTTACTTATATACATATTTTAGGTAATGTAAAGATATATGGTTAATTAATTTAAAGGTGGGAGAACAGCGACAATGGCTTATAAAGAGATCGTAGAAAAGTGGACAAGTTTTGCAGGATTAGAAGCGAACTTAAAAACGCAACTAACAGAATTACAAACATCTGATAAGTTGCTGGAGGACAGTTTTTATAAACATTTAGAATTTGGTACAGGCGGTATGCGTGGAGAACTAGGACCTGGTATTAATCGCATGAATATTTATACTGTTCGTAAAGCAGCAGAAGGATTAGGGAAATACATAGTAGAGCAAGGAGAAGAAGCGATGAAGCGCGGGGTAGCTGTAGCGTATGATTCTCGTCATCAATCTCCAGAATTTGCCCTAGAAGTTGCGAAAGTAGTAGGTAAGCTTGGAGTTAAATCCTATGTGTTTGAAGAGCTTCGTCCTACACCTGCATTATCTTTTGCTGTACGCTATTTAAATACATTTGCGGGAGTAGTGATTACCGCTAGTCACAATCCTCCTGAGTATAATGGCTTTAAAGCATACGGAGAAGACGGTGGACAACTTCCTCCTGAGGCTGCAGATATCATTATTAAATATGTAAATGAAGTCGAAGATGAGCTTACAATTGAAGTTTTAGAGGAAAAAGAGTTACTAGAAAAAGGTTTATTAACATATATTGGTGCAGAAGTAGATGCTGCCTATGTAGAACAACTAAAAACAATCCAATTAAATCGTTTGCCAGAAGCAAAGGATTTAAAAATTGTTTATACTCCATTACATGGTACTGGAAACAAGCCAGTCCGTGCTGGTTTAGAAGCGTTTGGATTTGAAAATGTAACAGTTGTGAAAGAACAAGAATTACCTGATGCTAACTTTTCTACCGTAAAATCACCTAATCCAGAAGAGCATGCAGCTTTTGAAATTGCGATTCGTTACGGCAAAGAAATCGATGCTGACGTTCTCCTTGCTACAGATCCAGATGCAGATCGACTAGGGGTTGCAGTGAAGGATACAAGTGGCGAATACACAGTTCTTACCGGAAATCAATTAGGTGCATTAATGCTTGAATACTTATTGTCTGAGAAAAAAGCAAAAGGAATGCTTCCAGAAAATGGCGTTGTCATTAAAACAATCGTTACCTCTGAAATCGGCCGCACGATTGCAAAATCTTATGGCATTCCAACTATTGATACTTTGACAGGGTTCAAGTTTATTGGAGAGAAAATTAAAGAGTTTGAACAAACACATGAGCATACATTCCTTTTCGGTTATGAAGAGAGCTATGGCTATTTAATCGGTGATTTCGTGCGCGATAAAGATGCTGTTCAATCTGCTATTTTTGCTGCAGAGGTTGCTGCTTATTATAAAGCAAAAGGATTAACGCTTCATGAAGGTTTACTAGAAATCTTTAAAAAGTATGGCTTCTACCAAGAAGGTTTAGAATCATTAACATTAAAAGGAAAAGATGGAGCAGAGCAAATTGCATATATTATGGATACTTTCCGTAAAGCTCCTATCAAAGAGGTTAAGGGCTTAAACGTTGTAGCAGTGGAAGACTATTTAACAAGTAAGCGTTCAGAAGGTCTAACAGAAACATTGATTGATTTACCAAAATCTAATGTAATTAAATATTATTTAGAAGATGGTTCATGGTTCTGCCTTCGTCCATCTGGAACAGAGCCAAAAGCGAAATTCTATTTTAGCGTAAATAGTTCTTCTTTAGAAGAAAGCACAAGTAAGCTAGAAGCACTGAAGCTAGGCGTAATGGAGCAAGTGAATGCAGTAATCGACGGATATAATAAATAAATTACCAAAACTCCTGCAAGATTGTTTGGGAAAAGCGAAGTGATATTCTTTTTCTAGACATTCGATGAAGGAGTTTTTTTATTGATAAAAATAAAAAAAGCAAAACTTTAAATTTGAACGTTATATCTGCTCCAAAACTTAAAAATCGCTTAGGCGAAATCTTCGTTTTCTTTATGCAAACACGCTCAAAACTGGAATTTTCGGCATTTTCCCTCTGCTCTAATTTATAGTATGATTTTACTAATTTAAGAGAGAAGGGAGGGAGAAGATGATCAATCAAGTTACTTTAGTAGGAAGGCTAACGAAAGATCCAGAACTGCGAGTAACACAAGAAGGAACTTCTATTGTCCATGTGACTGTTGCAGTAAATAGAAACTACAAGAATCAAGCTGGTGATTATGATGCAGATTTTGTGCAATGTACCTTTTGGAATAAGGTAGCGGAAAATACAGCTCAGTATTGTCATAAAGGCTCTCTAGTTGGAGTCGTTGGCCGAATACAGACAAGAAACTATGAAAATCAAGAGCGGAAAAAGGTCTATGTAACAGAAGTTATTGCTGAATCCGTACGTTTCTTGGACCCTAAAAAACTAGAACAAACCATTCCTTAAAGGAGGAAAACAAGGTGAATAATGTACCAGATTTAATGGTTACATTAATTAAAATGCAGGCAAAGACTAATGAAAAATTAGAACAATGTAATGTAAGAATAAAACAGCTAGAACATATTATTCAGATGGAAACTATCACTCGAACTTCCCCAACATCTTAAGACTTTCACCATATACACTACTCACACAAAAATTATCTTTCCGTTTCAAAGCTCTTTCTTTGAAACACCATCCTTTATTAGAAAAAATCAATACACACTTCGATTCTATTCCCCATTATTTAGTGTCCAATGTGACACTTTTTTTGTTTGCAGGTGAAGTGAAATAGAAAAGATACCTTAATAGATTAACTATTAAGGTTGAAACGCTACCATATTTTAAAATATTCTAACAATTTATTCGTTGCTATTTTCTAGTATTGTTAACATTGCACGAACTTCTTCTTGTGTTAAGCCCTGCTTTTTTGCCTCCGAGATAAGCGATAACCATTCACTATCCAAATTGCTTTCAGTTTGAATTTCGGTGGGAAACAAATTAATCATGATAATTAACCTCCTTATAGAATATAAGGTGGCCCAGCCATCATAGTAAAAAAATCTACCTTAGACCCGAAGCTTTGCGTCCCACCCTTTCAGATGGTTTGCCTTTATCTGTTAATTGTACAATAAAATTTTATCACTATTATCCAAAAGTTAATAACATTTTCATATGAAATCTTTCGACATATTCCAACATTTGTGTAGTGAATATTTCTTAATAAAGAGAAAAGTTTTACAAATTAGAAGTGCTGCTTTGTAGAGGGATTGTTAGCTTGAATTGTTTCTAGTAGACAATTTTTATATAATAGAAAAGGGCTTTTTTAAAAAATTTCTCATTAGGGGATACAAAATGGATAAGAAATGGCTAGGAAATTTAAAAGTAAATGTTATAAGCTCAAAAGAAGCTATTACGTATATAAAGGAAAAACTAGACAAAAGAATAGCAACGGATGTTTTTTTTCTAAATGACCATGGATATAATATTGCCCAAAAGGACACAGAATATCGGGAAATGCTGAATAATGCTGATTTATTGTTAAATGATGGAATTGGTATTGAAATGGGAGCAAAGCTTTTCGGCTTTTCTTTTAAGGAGAATTTAAATGGTACAGATTTTATTCCGGCTTTATTTGCATCATTAAATGAAGAGAAGCGTAATCAACCATATCGAGTGTTTCTTTTGGGAGCTAAACCAGGTGTTGCCCAAAAGGCACAAGAGCGGCTGCAGCAAACATATCAAAATATTTTATTTGTAGGTAATCAGGATGGTTATTTCCCGAAAGAGAATACGGAAAATATAATTAGTCAGATTAATGAAAGTAAAGCAGATATCCTTTTAGTAGGATTTGGAATGCCGTTACAGGAACAATGGATTAATGAATATCGTTCAAAGCTAGAGAGTACGATTACGATGGCAGTAGGTGCTTTTATTGATTTTTCTTCCGGTGAAGTGACAAGAGCTCCTAAAATCTTTCGCGACCTCCGGCTTGAGTGGCTATATCGAATGGGAAAAGAACCGAGAAGATTATGGAAACGCAATGTCGTTGGACATGCCTCCTTTTTCTACTCTATTTATAAACAAAGAAAAATAAACTGAAAAATGCCTGATAAGGAAAAATCCTTATCAGGCATTTTCTTATTCATTTGCTGTGTGTTTCTTTCTTCGAATAAATATTACCGTTCCAATTACTAGCAGACCTAAACCGATTAAAATAATGTTATAAGAGTCAGTGGCAGTATTAGGAAGTGCTGCTATTCCATTCCCTTTGTTAGGAGTGGTTGAGGGTTCTGCTGCTTGTTTAGAACCCTGATTGTTGGAACCATCTGATCCAGGTTGATTCTCTCCATTATCATTAGATGTTGGAGGCGTTTCTGAATCCGTTTCTCCAGGAGTAGAAGGTACCTCTGGTTCTGTAGGGTGAGGCGGCTTTGCTTGCCCCGCATCTACTAATAAAACAGTTCCGCCGTCTTCTCTAGAAGGAATGGTTAGCGTAATTTTATTTTCACTAATAGAATATGTTTTACCAGAATATAAGTCTACTGCTTCTTTCATAAATGGAACCTCAAAGGTTGCGTCTGTCGCTGTTTCCTTCGTATTGAGAGCAACAAAAATTTGTTGATTTGTGTATTCGCGTTTAAAGACAGAATAACCTTCCGCGTCACTACCTGCTAGGTGAGTACGAGTCCCTTTGGAAAATATGCTGGAGTATTTTTTTCTAACATTTAATAGTTTTGTATAATGCTCCAGAACATCGTTGTTTTTCGTTAGATTCCAATCCATGTCATAGCGGTTATCATAGTAGGGATAATTATTTGCCCCTGACAGACCCAGCTCTTCTCCATAGTAAATGACAGGTTGACCTTTAGTCGTAATTTGCAATGCAGCTGCAAGCTTAAGCTTGCCAATATCACCATCTACAGATTCTAAAAAGCCATCTTCATCGTGACTACCTAGAAATTGCCCTAATGTGCCTGTGTTTGAAAGCTTATTGTTTCTCTCTTCTAACGCACTTTGGACACGCTCTATATGACCATTGGCAAAGTCACGTGCTAAATTCTTAAAATCAAAATCTAATAAGGAGTCCATCATCCCGCTATTTAAATAGCCTTGGTCATCATTCACTTGAGCTCCCCATGCTTCTCCAATTAATTTAAAGGTTGGCAAAACTTTTGTTAATTCATTTTTAAAGCTTGACCATGTTGTATTTTCAACGTGTTTTACGGTATCCACGCGGAAGTAATCAATGGTATTTCCTTTCGCTGTCTTTGATTTTTCAATCCAGCTAGTTTGCCAATCTACAATTTGCTTCCTTACATCTGGATCCTCCGTTAAGAAATCAGGCAGTCCTGATAGCTCGCCTTGTACAGTATCTGTGCCGCCATCACGGAACATTCCAGCAAAACGATTTCTATCTTCAGCAGTAGGGAAGTTGGCGATTTTTCCATCATTTACGGCATCACTTGCTTTTAACCCATAGCCCGCATGATTTACGACAACGTCCACCATAATTTTTATTCCACGTTCATGGGCTGCATCAATTAGTTCATGGAAATCCTCCATTGTTCCAAAATGAGGATTCAATTTTTCAAAATTACTAGCCCAATATCCATGATATGCATAATAAGGAGTATCTGGGTTTTCATAGCGAACATCATACTGGATATTTTCTACTATCGGATTAATCCATATTGTATTGATTCCTAGATTTTCGAGATAATCTAGCTTTTTCGTAATTCCTTTAAAGTCTCCACCATGATAGGTCCCAGGTTTACTTGGATCATAGCCAATGCCATATGGATCATTATTCGCTGAATTTCCATCGAAGAATCGGTCTGTTAGCATAAAGTAAATTCTTGCTTCATCCCAGTCAAAATCATCTTTTTCCACTGATTGTCTTGCTTTAACCGTGATTTTTGCTTGATCGGTATGAGTGTTGCCATACAGATCAGTGATGTAAACGGGAATTTCTTTCGCCCCTGTAGTGGTATTTTGGTCAATGGCGATGGTAAGCTCCTTTAATTTTGGATCAATTGCTACTTTTTCTTTTCCGCCAATAGCGCGTAAATCAGCATATACTTCACGGATAGCTGTATTTTTGTTTGTTTGCCAATCAACGGAAAGGACGGCATTATCGTTATAAGTCACTTCTTTTGGAGTGATATCTGTAAGCAAGTCAAAATCTGCTTTTTCATAGACAAGCATAGATGCTCCATTTTCCGTATTATATGGATCAGTTACTTCTGTTTCGATGCCATCGATTGTTACAAAGAAAGAATAAGGATGCTTTCCTTCAGGGATATTTTCTATTGTATAGGAAAAACGCTCATTTTTTGCTTCATTCGTCATGTTATAACGTTTTCCATTAAATTGAAGTTCTACTTTTTCTATTTTATTCATTTCGTTTTTTGCATATAAATCTTTGTCTCTGTAGTAGAAGGTAGCATTTCCGTTTTCTAAAACGGGTCCAGTGACTTCAGGCACAATATATAGCTCCTCTTGACCACTTGTAACATAAACTTTTGTGATTAAATCTGATGTATTTAGAGGAATGTAACGATCGCCATTTCCTTCTTTAATAGCTGTATCCCAATTTTCGCCTTTTCGTAAAATAAATCCAACGCTTTGGGCGGCTTCGCTTACATTAATTGCTGCAGTCGCCATTCCATGAAGGTTGCGATCAAAATCAATTTGGTCATCTTTTACACCAGTTCCCCATACCCAGATATTCCAGTCTTTATAATCCAAATCAGGACGATCATACATAAATTGAATATGGCGCCTTACATAATCCCCTCCTTTTAAATCTTTTATCGCTTTAATAGCATCATCTTGTGCGTAGAAAACAGTTTCTACTCCTTCAATTATCCATGCTTCTGCAGCTTGTTTGCCATCAGCTATTTTAATAGAGTTCTGTATATCTTGCGCTTCCCAATTTCCTTTGCGAGGAATAATCGTTATTTCATTTTCTGGAAAAGAATAGTTCCCACTTGTAAACGTATAATTATTTGGCACTTCCTCTGTAAATGGAAAGCCATTATCAGGAATCCCACTGTTAAAAATCCATAAATCCCATTTCGTATAGTCTTCATCTAGACGATAATAGTTAATAGTGTACGAATACATATTGCCAACAATATCAATTTTCTTTTCTACCTTTTCCCCATCCTTTTCAGCAAGCAGGATAAAGGATTCATTAGTTTTTGCATTGTCTTGTATGGTTAGTCGGCCATCAACAATGTCGATCCCTTCTACTTTCTCTTTCACTGACCAAGTCAGCTCTGTTTCTTTTTGTGTAGTGCCATCTTTATTAACTAGCGTCGCTTCTAATGGATAGGATTTCCTTTTTTCAACCTTCCCCGGTATAGAATCAAGATTTAAGCCGGGAACAACGAAGCGACTATTGCCATCTTCCATAGTCTCATTGGCTGGATCTGTTATCCATTCATTATCAACAATAAACTTATATTGATAGACGCCGGCTGCTAGATTTGAAATAGAAAGGGACCAGCGATTATCTGTGTCCTTTTTCATGCTTAATGCTCCATTTTGCCAGTCAGTAAAGTTTCCTGCTACTTTCACTTCCTGTGCAGATGCATTGTCATAGGAGAATTGTACAGACTTATCAGCATTGACGATAGGAGAATCTAGTAAATTATCTGCTTTTGCCTTTTTACTTGGAAGATAACCTCCAAAGCTTGTGAAAATAAGAAGAAAAATTAAACATAGTGCGAGATAAGGATGTTTTTTCGTTTTCAAAAAACATTCTCCTTTCCATTTTTTTATGAGAACAGAAAGACTTCTGTTACTACCTATGTACTGCAAAGAAAACGATTGCCCTAATGAGATAAAGGTGATGTATTAAGAAAATGAGTTCATGATGGGGTATTCGTGAAAACGTTTGCGTAAAATAGCAAAATAAGATGTTGTTGTTAGAATGATAGATAGGAAAACTTGAAAGCGGTTTCTTTATTTGGGTCTATTTAAAGATACTATGATTTTGTCTATTTGACAATAGTCTATTCCTTTTTTAGTGTCAATTTACGATTAATATCTTACAGTAAAAAAATTTACAAATAATGTGATAAAATAGAAGGGAGGATAAACTGTTATTAAAGGAGAATTATCTATGATATTAGTAGTAGGTGGGGCTGGCTATATTGGCAGTCATTTGGTTAAAGAATTAGTAGAGAAAGAAGAAGTGATCGTATTAGATAATCTTGCAACAGGTCACGAGGAAGCAGTAGATTCCCGTGCTATTTTTGTAAAAGGAGATCTAGGAAATGCAGACGATTTAGAAGCGATTTTTTCTAAATATCCAATTAAAGCAGTTATGCATTTTGCAGCATATAGTCTAGTTGGAGAATCTGTTCAAGATCCATATAAATATTATGAGAATAATGTAGCCAATACATTAATGTTATTAAATGTTATGTTAAAACATAATGTGAAAAACTTTATTTTCTCTTCAACGGCGGCTACATATGGAATTCCAAAAGAAGAAATAATTGTAGAAACATCAGAAACAGCACCTATTAATCCTTATGGTAAATCAAAATTAATGGTAGAGCAAATTTTAGCTGATTTTCATGCTGCATATGGTCTTCATTATGTGGTTTTACGCTATTTCAATGCTGCTGGTGCTCATGTATCTGGTGAAATCGGGGAAAATCATGATCCAGAAACACACTTAATTCCTATTATTCTTCAGCAATTATTAGGAGAGAGAGAGTCTATTTCTGTCTTTGGCACAGATTATCCGACTGAGGATGGGACATGCATTCGTGATTACATCCATGTGACAGATTTAGCAAATGCTCACATAGCTGCATTAGACGCTCTATTAAATGGAACAAAAGAAGCAGAAACTTACAATCTAGGCAATGGAGTAGGCTATTCCGTCAAACAAGTAATTGAAATGTGTGAAAAGGTTACTGGCACAAAGGCAAATGTGATTTTAGGTGACAGAAGATCAGGCGACCCTGCAAGATTAGTTGCTTCCTCGGAGAAAATATTCAGCGAACTAGGCTGGAAAGCAGAAAGAGGCTTAGAGACAATTATTGAAAGTGCATGGAAATGGCACAATAAATAATAGATAGAAGGCGAAGGAATCCAAACAGTTTCTTCGCTTTTTTTCTAGCATAATGATGTTTATTTTTTAACGGAAAAGGAGTTATAAAATGTTTAATATAAATAAGGTTCATCATATAGCGATTATTTGCAGCAATTACGAAGTATCAAAACATTTTTATGTGGAACTTTTAGGTTTTAAGCCTATAAATGAAGTATACAGAGAAGAAAGAGATTCTTATAAGCTAGACCTTTTAGTAAACAATATCTATCAAATCGAACTATTTTCCTTTCCTAATCCAAGAGAAAGACCAAGTTATCCTGAGGCTGCCGGCTTACGTCATATTGCCTTTGAAGTGAATAATATAGAAGAAACTGTACAGTATTTACAATCGAATAATATTACAGTTGAAGATATTCGGATCGATCCTTTTACGAACAAAAAGTTTACTTTTTTTGCTGATCCTGATGGGTTACCAATTGAATTATATGAGGCTTAATTAGAATGTGCTTTCCCCTTATATTGAGAAAGGGTACAAACAGTTTGTAAAATAAATTGCTTATCCTGAGAACTTAGTAATCTCCAGCTACCAGCTTTTATTTTCATATTTATCATCCTTTCTACTCTTTTTCTTATAGTTTATATATACCGCGTTTGTATTTATTGAAAACACTAAATTATCAACAAATGTTGACAAGTATTTCCCGAGAAATGTCGGCTTATAAAGAAGTGGCAGATTAACAATTGTTAATCAGGCCCCGGGGT